>JAEMRG010000409.1 GCA_016463455.1 Rhodoferax sp. | reverse complement strand
ACATTGACTACTGCGGCATTTGCCATACTGATTTGCATATGGCGAAAAACGACTGGGGCCGCAGTGTTTATCCCATCGTGCCCGGCCACGAAATCGTGGGCCGTGTCGGTGCGGTCGGTGCGAAGGTGAAGCGTTTTGTGGTGGGTCAAGCGGTGGCTGTGGGCTGTTTTGTGGATTCCTGCGGCACCTGCTCCTCCTGCGCGGACCACATGGAGCAGTATTGCCTGAATGGCTACACCTTGACTTATGGCAGCCCCAGCGCGGACCCCGGTGGTTATACCCAAGGCGGTTATTCCAAAAGCATTGTGGTGGCTGAGCATTTTGTTTTGTCCCTGCCGGAGGGCCTGGACCCGGCGGCGGCGGCGCCTTTGCTGTGCGCCGGCATCACCAGTTATTCCCCTCTGCGCCACTGGAGCATCGGACCGGGTATGACGGTGGGTGTCATCGGCTTGGGCGGGCTGGGTCATATGGGCGTCAAACTGGCACATGCCATGGGCGCCAAGACGGTGATGATCACCACCTCTCCCGGCAAAGCTGCCGACGCGATGCGCTTGGGCGCCAATGAAGTGTTGATCTCCACGGACGAGCAAGCCATGCTGGCCATGGCCAATCAGTTTGACTTCTTGCTCAATACCATCCCGGTGCCGCATGATTTCAACACCTATATGAGCTTGCTGAAAGTGGACGGCACCATGTGTATCGTGGGTGCCATCGGTCCCAATGCGCAGCTCAACACCCGGCCCATGATCCTGGGGCGCCGCAATATCGCGGGCTCCTTGGTCGGCGGCATTAAGGAAACCCAGGAAATGCTGAACTTTTGCGCCACGCACGAGATCGCCTCGGATATCGAGCTCATTCCCGTGGCCCAGATCAATGAAGCCTATACGCGCATGCAAAAAAATGATGTGAAGTACCGCTTCGTGATTGACATGGCGACCTTGGCTTGAAGGCTTAAGCGGCCTGTTTGCTACTTTGCCAGCGCTGCCAATGCGCATAGGCGAGCCGGTAAGTGCCCAATTGCACTTGCACCGTGGCTTCGATCTGCACGCCATAACCCCCGGCCATTAGTAGCACCAGCGGAATGCGTCGAGATAGGCACCAGTCCAGCACCCGCTGGTCCCGCGACTGCATGCCCTGAAAGCTCAGCTTCAAGCGCCCCAAACGGTCGCCTTCGTGCGGATCGGCCCCGGCCAGGAAGAACACCAGTTGCGGCTTGCAGTGCCCGTCTAATTGCATTAGCGCAGCATCCAGTGCGGCTAGGTAATCTGCATCGCCAGTGCCGTCGGGCAAGCCAACATCCAGATCGCCGGCTTCTTTGCGAAAGGGAAAATTCTTTTCGCCATGCAAAGACAGGGTAAAAACACTTGCATCATCCTGAAAAATCCGCGCTGTGCCGTTGCCCTGGTGGACGTCCAGGTCGATCACCGCCACTTGCAGTGCGCGGCCGTCACGCTGGTGCTGGGCTTGCAACACGCGCGCTGCCACAGCGACGTCGTTGAACACGCAAAAGCCACCGCCCTTGTCCGCATAGGCGTGGTGCGTGCCACCCGCCAGGTTAGCGCCAATGCCATGGCGCAGGGCCGAGCGCGCGGCGGCTACAGTAGCGCCCACCGAGCGGCGTGCTCGTTCGGCCATGGCCTCGCTCCAGGG
>JAEMRG010000408.1 GCA_016463455.1 Rhodoferax sp. | reverse complement strand
CTTAACCGGAGCTTCGCTTGAACAATCAGTGGTTTTCCAAAATTGCAGTCTGGCTGGTCATCGGCCTAGTACTTTTTACCGTCTTTAAGCAATTTGACTCGCACAGCGCCAGCGGCGCCGTGACGCTTGGCTATTCCGATTTCCTGGAAGAAGTGCGCAATAAGAACATCAAGAGTGCTGTGATCCAAGAAGGCCAGGGCGGCACCACAGAGATCGTTGCACAGACCTCTGACGAGCGCCGTGTCAGAACCACAGCAACTTACCTTGACCGTGGCCTGGTGGGCGATCTGATTGCCAATGGCGTTAAGTTTGATGTCAAGCCGCGCGAAGAAGGTTCTTTGCTCATGACCTTGCTGGTGAGCTGGGGCCCCATGCTGCTGCTGATCGGCGTCTGGATTTATTTCATGCGCCAAATGCAAGGCGGCGGCAAGGGCGGCGCTTTCAGTTTCGGCAAAAGCAAAGCGCGCTTGCTCGATGAAAACACCAATACCGTGACCTTTGCCGACGTGGCCGGTTGCGACGAAGCCAAAGAAGAGGTCAAAGAGGTGGTGGACTTCCTGAAAGACCCCAGCAAATTCCAAAAACTCGGCGGCCGCATCCCGCGCGGCTTGTTGTTGGTCGGCCCGCCAGGCACCGGCAAGACCCTGCTGGCCAAGTCGATTGCTGGCGAAGCTAAGGTGCCGTTTTTTAGTATCTCCGGTTCGGACTTTGTGGAAATGTTTGTCGGTGTAGGCGCCTCTCGCGTGCGCGACATGTTTGACAACGCCAAGAAAAACGCACCCTGCATTATCTTTATCGACGAGATTGATGCCGTAGGCCGCCAACGTGGCGCGGGCTTGGGCGGCGGCAATGACGAACGCGAGCAGACGCTCAACCAGATGTTGGTGGAAATGGATGGTTTTGAGACCAATGTCGGCGTCATCGTGGTCGCGGCCACCAACCGTCCTGACATTTTGGATTCCGCTTTGTTGCGCCCTGGTCGTTTTGACCGGCAGGTCTATGTCACGCTGCCCGATATTCGCGGCCGTGAACAAATCCTCAACGTGCACATGCGCAAAGTGCCGCTGGGCCAGGACGTGAACGCCGGCATCATCGCCCGCGGCACCCCGGGTATGTCAGGCGCTGATTTGGCGAATTTGTGCAACGAAGCTGCCCTGATGGCGGCCCGCCGCAATGCCCGTTTGGTGGATATGGAAGACTTCGAAAAGGCCAAGGACAAAATCCTGATGGGCCCGGAGCGCAAGAGCATGGTCATGCCCGAAGGCGAGCGTAAAAATACGGCTTACCACGAGTCCGGCCATGCGCTGATAGGCAAGCTATTGCCCAAATGTGATCCCGTGCACAAAGTCACCATCATTCCGCGCGGCCGCGCCTTGGGTGTCACCATGAGCCTGCCGGCGCAGGACCGCTACTCCTATGACAGCGAATACATGCTCAACCAAATTAGCATGTTGTTTGGCGGACGGATCGCCGAAGAGGTGTTCATGAACCAGATGACCACCGGCGCCAGCAATGACTTTGAGCGCGCCACTGCCATCGCCCGCGATATGGTGATGCGCTATGGCATGACCGACGCGCTGGGCCCCATGGTGTATGCGGAAAACGAGGGCGAGGTTTTCCTGGGCCGCTCGGTGACCAAGACCACCAATATGAG
>JAEMRG010000114.1:4860-6549 GCA_016463455.1 Rhodoferax sp. | reverse complement strand
GGTTCGTCCAGCAGCAGCAGCTTGGGTTCTTGGGCCAGGCACATGGCCAGCTCCAGACGCCGTTTGTCGCCGCGCGACAAGCTGTTCGCGATCATGTCGCGTTTCGCGTATAGACCCACGTCTTCAAGCATGTGCTTAGCCGCTTCGTAGACATGGGCCTGTTCAGCGGCGCGCGACCAGCCGTTGAGTTTGAACTCGCCGTCACGGTGCGAAAAAGCCGGAATCAGCACATTGTCCAAAAGACTCAATTCGCCAAAGATTTCGGGTGTCTGGAATACCCGCACCACACCGGCTTGGTTGATTTCATGCGGCTGCAAGCCGATCAGCGAAATGCCGTCGAATACCACGCTGCCGGCATCTGGAATCAAGCGGCCGACAAAGGCATTGAGCAGGGTGGATTTGCCAGCCCCATTGGGGCCGATGATGGCGTGTACGGTGCCAAATTGCACCGACAGGTTGACATCGTTGAGCGCCTTGAGGCCGCCAAAACTTTTCTTTAGACCAGAGACTTCAAGTGTGGCCATTAGTGTGCTCCTCGGGCCGCATCAGCGGCGGGCGTGGGCCGCGCAGGAAAGATGCGCCGTTGCAGGCTTTGCAGGCCTTGCATCAAACCGCCCGGAACAAAAATAATCAAGACCAGAAACAGCACGCCCAGTGTCAGCTCCCAGCCTTCACCTACAAACAAGCCGACAAATGTGACCACCGGGTGTTGGATGGCATCGGGCAGGAAATCGAAGACGCTATTCAATATTTGCTCGTTAAAGGAGGAAAAAATGTTTTCCAGGTACTTGATTACGCCTGCGCCAATCACCGGGCCTAGCAAGGTACCGACGCCGCCCAAAATCGTCATCAGCACCACTTCGCCCGACGCCGACCAGTGCATGCGGTCAGCGCCCGCCAGCGGGTCGGTCACCGCCAGCATGGCGCCGGCCAGGCCCGCGAAACAGCCGCTGATTACAAAGGCCGTCAAGGCATAAGAGCGCGTGTTGATGCCGGTGTACTTCAGGCGGTTTTGGTTGGATTTGACCGCCTTGAGCATCAGACCAAAGGGCGAGCGGGTGATACGCATGGAAATATAAAAACTCAGAATCAGCAAAACCGCACAAAAGTAAAAGCCGCTATAGCCCACCATGGACAGGCCAAAAAAGTTGGTCGAAGGAATGCCGTCCTGGATGGCAACACCGAACAATCTATCCACAGATCGCAAGTCATCCCTGGCCAACTGCAAGCCAGTTTCGCCGTTGGTAATCGGCGTCAGCACCGAGTAGGCCAAGTTGTAGGCCATTTGCGCAAAGGCCAAAGTGAGAATCGAAAAATAAATCCCCGAGCGCCGAAGGCAGATGTAACCGATCAACAGCGCGAACACGGCCGTCAGCATCACGCTCAGCACAATCGCTGGCAGCACATTCATGGTGAATAGTTTGAAACTCCAGACTGCGGTGTAAGAGCCTATGCCCAGGAAGGCCGCATGGCCGAAGGACAGGTAGCCTGTGAGGCCAAACAATATGTTGTAACCGATAGCGAAGATGCCGAAGATGCAAAATTTTTGCAGCAGGTCCGGGTAGCCAGCGCCAAAGGGCTTGAGTAATAGGGGTCCGGCCAGTACCACCAGGGCAAAGCCGAAAAGCAACCAGCGGTCTTGTTTTGCGAGTGTGTTCATCATCAGTCCTCCATCACGCCTTTGCGGCC
>JAEMRG010000114.1:0-4760 GCA_016463455.1 Rhodoferax sp. | reverse complement strand
AGGCCTACGGTTTCGCGGTCCCGCATGCCTGCGCGCACCACCATGCCAAACGTGGTGAACTGCAAAAACGCAAACACCATGACAATGACGGCGGTAGAAAAACAAAAATACACCAGGCGCCACCAGGGGTAACTCACTCCGGCGCCCATGCCTAGCCAGTCGCCAATATTGGCGCTACCGCTAAACATCTGCGGCGCTGGCACGGGGATTGGAGTAGCACCAAAAAAGCTTTTAATCAGTTCCTGCAGCACGATGGCCAAGCCAAAGGTCACCAAAATTTGGTCCGCATGCGTGCGATGGTAAAAATGGCGTATCAAGCCACGCTCCATCACCACCCCGACCAGCAGCATCAAGGGGATGGTCACGATGACGGAAATGGGCACGGCAAAGCTGATGATTTGCGCGCCGGTCTCGCCAAACCAGACTTGCAGATAGGGCAGGTCCACCATCATCTCCAGACCGGGAATGCTTTCGTCTTTGACCTGCGTGGACAGATTGAGCAGCTTTTGCACACTCACGGCACAAAAGCCGCCCAGCATGAACAAAGCGCCGTGCGCAAAGTTGACCACGCCCAAGGTGCCGAAAATCAGCGTCAGCCCCAAGGCGATCAAGGCATAGGCGCTGCCCTTGTCCAGGCCGTTGAGTAACTGAAGAAAAATAGCGTCCATAGGTTCGCCTGTATTTGGCAGCTGCAAAAGCTGCACTCAAAAAAAGAATCGGGTTCCGTAATTTTGCAATTACTGGGAACCCGCAGGGCACCACCGCCTTAACAGGGACTGGAAGGCCAAGTCCCTGTCAAACGGGAATTAGACGACAGCGACTTTGTACGGTCCCAATTCGCCGCCGAATATGTCGGCCTTGTATTCCACCTGCGCACGCGGAACGATTTGGTGCACGTCCATCAGGTCCCACTTGCCCACGGGCTTTTCTTTGCCGCGCACCACCAGCACGTCTTTGAAACACTGGTGGTCTTCGGCGCGGTACTCGGTGGGGCCGTTACCCATGCCGTCGAACTTAAAGCCCTCGAGCTTTTTGATCACTTCTTCGGGGTTGAAGGTGCCAGCCATTTCACAGGCATTGGCGTACAGCAGGGTTTGCACATAGGCCGTGTGGGCGGCCTGGGATGGCGGCTCTTTGTAAGCGGCGACAAAGGACTTGGTGAAGTTCTTGGATCCTTCGTCTTTCAAGTCCCAATCCCAGTTGGAGGTGCCGTAAATACCTTTGATCGCGGAACCCGCGCCTTGGGCCATCAGCTCGGAGAACAGGGGCACCACCACCTCAAAGCGCTTGCCATTGGACATCTTGTCGCGCAGACCAAACTGCACCGCTTGGGTCAGCGAGTTGATCATGTCCTTGCCGTAGTGGTTCAGGATCAGGACGTCGGCGCCGGAATTGAGAACCGGGGTGATGTACTGGGAGAAATCGGCCGAGCCCAAGGGGGTTTTGACCGCTTTGGCTGTTTTCCAACCCAGCGCTTCGGTCGAGCTCTTCATCGACTCTTCCTGGGTCCAACCCCAGGTGTAGTCGGCCGTCAAGTGGTAGGCAATGCGCTCTTTGCCATATTCTTTGCCCAGCACCGGACCGAGTGCTTTGCCGGACATATAGGCGTTAAAGAAATGGCGGAAGCCGTAGCGGCGCTTGTCTTTGCCGGTGGTGTCATTGGAGTGCGTCAGGCAATTCATGAAGATCACACCCATTTCCTGGGCCAGGGATTGCATGGCAATCGCTTCGCCAGAAGAGGAGCCGCCGGTACACATGATGGCGCCGTCTTTTTCCATCATTCGCTTGGCCACACCGCGCGCCACATCGGTTTTGGTCTGGGTATCACCCTGCACATAGACGACCTTTTTACCCAAAATGCCGTTGCCCTTGAGGACCAAGGGCTTCATGGTCTTGAGCATGCCGCCATCGCCTTCCCCGTTGATGTGCTTGATGGCCAGTTCGTAGGCGCGCAACTCGTCTTTACCTTCGTCTGCGTAGGCGCCAGTAAGTGGCAGGGTCAGGCCGATGGTGACAGTCTTGCTGTCACCCGGATCGTTACGGAAGGTCGCTGCCGACGAATTTTTCATGTAGAAGGCGGGTGCCCCTACGCCAGCGACAAAGCCTGTGATCGATTTAAGGGCCTTACGGCGAGTGGAATTCAACATGGGGTCTCCGAAGTTGTAAATGCAGACAATAACTGCTTAGTCTAGAAAAAGACGACGAAGTATAAGAAGCGAAATGTTATAAATCGGCGCGGGACGAATAGGGTTTACCCTAGGTATTGAGGAATTAATTTGCAGCATATTCGCAATTATTTTATTTCCGTCTGACGCACAACTTACTTGCCTTCATTTCCCGCTTTTTTGCTTGGGATTTAACAAGCATACGAACTACCCGCCTTATCGCACTAGCGCGCCGCCCTCAAACCATTTTTTAACAAGCAGGCGCTCTTCTTCGGTGATTTGCGTGGCGTTATTGATGGGCATGGCGCGCAGGACGACGGTTTGTTGGTACACCGCTTGAGCGTTTTGGGCCAGTAGCGCGGCCGAGTCCAGGCGGATATTTTTCATTTGCATGGCCTGGCCATGGCAGCCATAGCAGCGCTGGGCGATGACGGGTTGGATTTGGGCGTAGCCGATGGCGACGCTGGCCTTAGTGGCATCCACACGCAAGGCTGAGCCCGAAGCCGCAAGTGCGCCCGTAGTCGGTTCCGCTACAAGGCCAGTCACACTGCTGGTTGCGGCATCCACGCTGTCCACCGAGCGCGGCGGCGCCATCGCGGCGATCAGCAGGCTGATCAGCAGCACGCCCGCTGCCGCGTAGCGCCAAGGGTGCGGGTTGCGCCCCAGCTTGTAGCCGTGGCGCAGCACAAAAAACTGGCGAATAGACGCGCCTGCTGCCATCATGCCAATCAGCACCAGCCAGTTGTGCGGATGGTTGTAGCTAAAGCTGTAGTGGGTGCTGAGCATGGCAAACAGCACTGGCAGGGTGAAATAGGTGTTGTGCACGCTGCGCTGCTTGCCGCGTTGTCCGTGAATTGGGTCCACGGGTTCGCCCGCGCGAATGCTTTCGATGACCGTGCGCTGGCCGGGAATGATCCAGAAAAACACATTAGCGCTCATGCTGGTGGCCAGCATCGCGCCCAGCAGCAAAAAGGCGGCGCGCCCGGCAAACCATTGGCAGGCCAGCCAGGCTGCGCCGCACACCAGCAGGGCCACCAATGCGCCGACGATGCGGTCGCCACCGGGCCGCTGGCCCCATAGGCGGCAAATGGCGTCATAGGCCAGCCAAAAGACGAGCAAAAACCCGAGTGCGGCGCAGACCGCAGCGGTGGGCGACCAGTCCATGCGCGCCGGGTCGATGAGGTAGCTATTGGCATTCCACAGATAGGAAATCGCGAACAGCGCAAAGCCGGTCAGCCAGGTGCTGTAGCTTTCCCAGTAAAACCAGTGAAGGTGTGCCGGTAGCTCGGGTGGGCGCACCGCAAACTTCACCGGGTGGTAAAAGCCGCCCCCGTGTACCGCCCAGAGCTCGCCGCTCACGCCCTGGCGTTTCAGGTCCTCATCTTGCGGCGGCGTCAGGTTGCTGTCTAAAAAGACGAAGTAAAAAGAGGCGCCTATCCAGGCCACCGCCGTGACCACATGCGCCCAGCGCAGCAGCAAATTGGCCCATTCGAGCAGGTAAGTTTCCATGGTGGCGTACTTTGGTGGTGGTGCGGGAAATTGTAGGCAGGGCAGCTGCGCGCTTAAGGCCCGGGCCAGTGGGGCAGGGCCATGAGCTGTGCAGCCACCGATACCGCGATCACTTCGGGCCGCTTGTCGCGCAGGCCGGGCAGGCCGATGGGGCTGGTGACCTGCGCCAGATCGTCCGCCCCAAAACCGCGCGCTTCCAGGCGCTGGCGAAACGTCGCCCATTTGGTTTTGCTGCCTATCAGGCCGATAAAGGGCAAGTCCGCACGCGCGCGCTGGCGCAGCAGGCAGGCGGCCACGATGTCCAAGTCTTCTGCATGGCTAAAGCTCATGATCAGCACGCGCGAACCCGGCGCCAAGCTAGCCACTGCACCCTGCACTGGCTGGGAATGCTCGCAGCGCACATTGGCCGCTAATACTTCGGGAAAGGGCGCGTCGCGGCTGTCTATCCAGTGCACATCCAGCGGCAAATGCGCAAACACTTGCACCAAGGCATGGCCTACATGGCCGCCGCCAAACAGGGCTAGCGGCTGGTGACTGGCTTGCAGTTGCTGGCGCAGCCGCGCAATATCTTGCGCGCCCACCGCTTCAAAGCCCAAGGTCACCTGCCCGCCGCAGCATTGACCCAGGCTCGGGCCTAGGGCGTAACTTTGTTCGCGCGGCGCGCTAAGGTCTGCGTGCAGCACGTGGGCCTGGGCGATAGCGTCAAGTTCGAGCCGGCCGCCGCCAATGGTTCCTACAGTACCATCGGCAAAAACCGCCATCCAGGCGCCGGCATCCCGTGGTACCGAGCCACGCGTCGCCAGCACCCGGACCCAAATAGCGGGCGACAAGGCCAAGCGATCCAGAAAAAGGGTGATCAGGCTTTGCATACCCACCCCCGGCTCGCCGCCCCGCGAGCCAAAGTAAAACAGTCAGAGAAAGGACAGGCATGCAGCACGTGCGCTCCCCAGGGCGGCCAGGCCGCAGCTTTGCTTGGCAGTGGGCTGGCATCTGCTTGGTCTTGTGGCTGGCCGGTTGCGCTGCGCCACCCAAGCCTGTGCCACCAGTGGTGCCGCCCCCGCCGGTTCAGCCTGCGCCCCCCCCGGC
>JAEMRG010000113.1 GCA_016463455.1 Rhodoferax sp. | reverse complement strand
AAGTTGGCGATCAGGCTTTTGAGCTTCATGCGCACCGTGGCCGAGTTGCGGCCGCCACGGCTGTATTCGGTTTTCAGAACGACCATCGGGTCTTTACCGTGCATGATCACATTACCGGCGCGAATTTCCTGGGCAATTTTCATAAACAATCCGTCAGATTGGGGGGCCGCTAGAGGCAGCCTTAGACCGCGAAATGCGGCGGGGCGTGGTGCAGCGCCAAAACGCATAAAACACCAGCAAAGCCCGCCATTTTATCGCCAATCCGTGCTTCGACCCCCTTGGCGTCCTGCATTGCGTCGGGTAAGTGCTTTGGCGCGGTGCCCGCTTTAGGCTCACCGGGCGGTCGGATGTGCTGCGCGCAGCACGGCCCAGTCGATCAATTGGCTACACAAATCAGTGTTTTGCGCCAGTTGGTCGGCCACATCAGCGGCATGGCGCGGCCAGGCGGAATTGGCCTCCCACGGCCATGCCAGCGTAGGCGGCGCCGGGCTGGCGGCTGGTGTACCGTTCCAAAAAGCATGCCAGGCGCATAAAGGTGCATCGGCGGCTAGGGTTTCCAAATAGGCTTGCAGTTTTGGCTGGTGCGCGCAGTCGACCTGCGCGTAAATCTGCCAGACGCAGGGTTTGCCCGCCTGCACGGCTTGGGCCAGCGAGTCCTCCCCGCGCACCAGATTGAGGTCGCACAGAGCCAGCAGTTGGTCAAAAACGGCTTGCGGCAGCGAGGGTAGAAAGCGCAGGCGCAGCTGGCTCCAGCGCCCGTCGGGCAGGGCAGCCAGCGCGTCCCGCACGGCCTGGGCGCTTTGTCCAGCGGCGACCAGCAATTGCACCGCTTGCCCACTCGCGATCAGCGCTTGCAGCAAGGCTTCAATGGGCGCACTGGCGTAAGAAAACAGCAGCACCGTGCGTTCGCCGGACGCCTCAGGTGCAAATGCGGCCAATTCTGGGTTGGCCCAAGTGGGGGGCTGCGCAGCCTGTCCGTCAGAGCGAGGTAATAAACCACCGCTGGCCGGGCTGAAACCAGGGTAGAAAAAATACTTGGTCCAGCCCTTGGCCGGGCCTTGCAATACCGGCGATGGCAGGCCATGGCTGCTCAGGGCAAAGGGCTCGGCGCTGAGGTACTCTAGATTGATCCAGGCCGGGCGTCGGCCCTGGTTTTCAGCGGCATCCACCTGGCTTTGCAGCCATGCCGGTGGAATATCGCAGCCAAAGGCTTCTATCCAAACGTCCGCCAGGGGGAATTCTGGAACTGGCGCCGCATAGTGCGCCGATGGCCAGTCGTGCACGCTAATGCCCGGCCAGCCGCCTTGCGCAGCGCCTGGCGCCATCCATTGCAGTGGCCGCTGATCGTCCAGCCACAGGCGCACGCTATGGCCACGGAGCGCCAGCTGAGCGGCCAAGCGCCAGCAAACGCCGACATCACCATAGTTGTCTATTACCTGGCAAAAAATGTCCCAAAGCAAAAGCTTTTCGCTGGCTGGTGGACTTTGCGTGTGCGCTGGCGCTGGGGCGGTGGCAGCGGCTTGGAGCGAGGATGGGGTACGGGACGGCATGGCGCAATTGTCCCCGTTGGCAGATGGACAGGGCCGGAGGCAGACCAGCTGCCCTCGAAAACTCTGACAATACGCGCATGACAGCGCCACCCAGCCCCATCCATAGCGAAGCGCTGCTGCGCGAGGTGGCGGCCTTGCCGACTTTGCCCGGCGTTTACCGCTACTTTGACGCGCAAGACCAGGTGCTGTACGTAGGTAAAGCTATCAGCCTGAAAAAGCGGGTTGCCAGTTACTTCCAGAAAAACCACGGCGGCACGCGCATCGGCCATATGGTGAGCAAGATTGTGCGCATGGAAACCACGGTGGTGCGCTCTGAGGCCGAGGCCTTGCTGCTGGAAAACAACCTCATCAAGACGCTCAATCCCAAGTACAACATTTTGTTTCGGGATGACAAGAGTTACCCCTACCTGAAGATGACCGCCGCCAACCCCGAGGCCGCGCCGGACACGGGCACGCGCAAAAGCGGCAAACCGGGCACCGACCCGCAGCAGTTTTCCCGGGTCGCCTATTACCGGGGCGGGGTGGAGAAAAAGCACCATTACTTTGGGCCCTATCCCAGCGCCTGGGCGGTGAAAGAGGCGATTTTGTTGATGCAAAAAGTGTTTCGCCTGCGTACTTGCGAGGACTCGGTGTTCAGCAACCGCACGCGCCCCTGTTTGCTCTACCAAATCAAACGCTGCTCGGGGCCCTGCGTAGGTCACGTCAGCGCCCCAGACTATGCCCAGGATGTGCGCGACGGCCAGCGCTTTTTGCAAGGCGATGCGCAAGAAGTGCTGAAGTCCTTGGAACAGCGCATGATGGCGCACGCTGAGCGCCTGGAGTTTGAGCAGGCGGCTGAATTGCGCAACCAAGTAGCGGCGCTATCCAATGTGTTGCACCAGCAATCGGTGGACAACGTATCGGACCGCGATGTGGATATCCTGGCCGTCAAAGTACAGGGTGGCAAGGCTTGTGTAAACCTGGCCATGGTGCGCGGCGGGAGGCATTTGGGTGACCGGCCTTACTTTCCAGTGCATGTGGAAGAGTCCGCCGTGCTGCTGGACGACGAGGGCGCTTCGGACCTACCGCAAAGCGCTGAGTCGCAGGTGCTGGAGGCCTTTTTGGCGCAGCACTATCTGGGTGTACCGATGCCTGCCGTTTTGGTCGTCAGCGAACCAGTGGGTAAGGGTCTGCTGGCGGGGCTGTCCGAGCAGCATGGCTTTAAGGTCAGTGCGGTGCACCAGCCGCGCGAACAGCGCCGCGCTTGGCTGGACATGGCGCAAACCAATGCGGCTTTGCAATTGGCCCGCCTTTTGGCCGAAGAAGGCTCGCAGCAGGCCCGCACTCGCGCCCTGGCCGAGGCGCTGGACCTGGCCATGGAAGACTTGGCGGCCCTGCGCATCGAATGCTTTGACATTTCGCATACCGCAGGCGAGGCCACCCAAGCCTCTTGCGTGGTGTTTGGGCAGCATGCCATGCAAAACACCCAATACCGGCGCTACCGCATTGAGGACATTACCCCCGGCGACGACTACGCCGCCATGCGCCAGGTGCTGATGCGGCGCTACGGCAAAGTGGCCGAAGCGCTGGACCTGGCCAAGCACGAGGGACGCCTGCCTTCGGCCCAGGAGCGCATGCCCGACCTGGTGCTGGTGGACGGCGGCAAAGGCCAGGTGTCTATGGCGCGCGAAGTCTTCGTGGCCCTGGGCTTGGATCTGGCGCTGATCGTCGGGGTGGAAAAAGGCGAGGGGCGCAAAGTCGGGCTGGAAGAACTGGTGTTTGCCGACGGGCGTGACAAGGTCTATCTGGGCGCTGACTCGGCGGCGCTGATGCTGGTAGCCCAGATCCGCGACGAGGCGCACCGCTTTGCGATTACCGGCATGCGCGCCCAGCGGGCGCGGGTGCGGGTCGATGGCGGCAAGCTGGAAGAAATCCCCGGCGTGGGCCCCAAGCGCCGAGCCAAGCTTTTACAGCGCTTTGGCGGCGTGCGCGGCGTAGCACAGGCCAGCGCCAAAGACTTGGCCTCGGTGGACGGCATCTCGCCGGAGTTGGCCGAAGAAATTTACCGCGCCCTGCACTGAGCGGCACGGCCTGTCATATTCCCCGTGCCACAATGGCGCGTATGTTTCTGACCATCCCCACGATACTGACCTGGACGCGCATATTTGCGATTCCGCTCATCGTGGGGGTGTTTTATGCGCCCGAGGCCTTTGCCACGCTCCCCGAGAAAAACCTGATCGCTACGGTGATGTTTGTGCTTTTTGCGCTGACCGATTGGCTCGACGGGTATCTAGCGCGCAAACTTAACCAAACCTCGGCCTTCGGGGCTTTTTTGGACCCGGTGGCTGACAAATTCCTGGTATGTGCCTGCGTGCTGGTGCTGGTGCATTTGCAGCGGGCCGATGTGTTTGTGGCGCTGATCATCATTGGGCGCGAGATTGCGATCTCCGCTTTGCGCGAATGGATGGCGCGCATTGGCGCCACCAAAAGCGTGGCGGTCCATGTGATTGGCAAGCTCAAGACGGTCGTGCAAATGGTCGCCATCCCGTTCTTGCTGTTTGACGGTGTGGCCTTTGGCGTGCTAGATACCCATTGGTGCGGCACCTGGTTGATCTGGGTGGCCGCGGTGCTGACCGTCTGGTCCATGGTGTATTACCTGCAAAAAGCATTGCCCGAAATACGCGCCCGCAGCCACTAGGTGTTTGGCGCTGGTGTCAGGCCGTTTGCGCATAGAATCCGTGACGCGCCCGCGCGGGCTTGCCGGGCACCCCCAAGGCAAGTCGGTCCGGGGTGCGGCAATAAAATCGCCGCCGCAGTCAGCAGGCTTGGTGCAGCAACAAGGCGCACTGCCCGCTGACATCAGATTGGTAGTTCAGGTGGGGTGATTAGCTCAGTTGGTAGAGCGGCGCCTTTACACGGCGTAGGTCGGCGGTTCGAGCCCGTCATCACCCACCACCCAAACCGGCACAAGGCGAACCGCAGGTTCGCCTTTTTTGTGAGTCCCTGGAGATAGCGCATGTTTGAATTCGTCCGCAAGCACAACAAGATCATGATGTTTGTCATGTTCTTGCTGATCGTTCCCGCATTTGTGCTGGTGGGTGTAGACGGCTACAGCCGGAGCAATGAGTCCGGCGCCACAGTAGCCAAGATCGCCAGTTACAGCATCACGCAAGCCGAGTGGGATGCCGCCCACAAAAATGAGGTGGATCGCCTGCGTGCATCGCGCCCCGAACTGGACGCAAAGATGATGGACTCGCCAGAGGCGCGCTATGCCACGCTGGAGCGCCTGGTGCGTGAGCGCGTCATGACCGAAGCGGCGGAAGCCTCTCTGCTGCCTATTACGGACGCGCGTTTGGCGCGTGAGTTGCAGCAGATTCCGGCTATCGCCTCGATGAAAAAGCCCGATGGCAGTTTTGATAAAGAGCGCTATGAACAAATTGCGGCCAGCCAGGGCTTGACCACCGCCGGTTTGGAAGCGCGCATTCGCCAGGATTTGTCGCTGCGGCAGTTGGAGTCGGGTGTGAGCAGTACCGCGTTCGCGCCCAAGGCCGTGGCCGATATGGCATTAAATGCGTTTTTTGAGCGGCGCGAGGTGCAGGTGGCGCGCTTTAGTACCGCCGAATTTGCAGCCAAAGTGCAAACCACTGATAGCGACCTTGAGGTCTTTTATAAGGCCAATAGCGCACTTTTCCAGGCGCCCGAGACTGCCGATGTGCAGTATTTGGTTTTCGATTTGGAGGCTGTGAAAAAGTCGATCAGCGTACCCGAAGCGGATGTGCGTACCTATTACGAGCAAAATATTGCGCGCCTGCAATCCAAAGAAGAGCGCCGCGCCAGTCATATTCTGATCAGTGCATCCAAAGAAATGCCCGCCGCGGAGCGTGAAAAAGCCAAAGCGCAGGCACAAGATTTACTGGAAAAAATCAAGGCCAAGCCGGACAGCTTTGCCCAGTTGGCGGCCAAATTCTCGCAAGACCCAGGCTCTGCTGCCAATGGCGGGGACCTGAATTTTTTTGCGCGGGGCGCTATGGTCAAGCCCTTTGAGGACAGCGCTTTTGCGCTGAAAAAAGGCGAAACCAGTGGCTTGGTGGAAAGCGATTTCGGCTACCACATCATCCGCTTGACCGACATTAAAACTCCAGCCGCCCCCAGCTTTGACAGCATGCGCGAAAAATTGGAAGCTGAACTTAAAACCCAGCAGGCCCAAAAGAAATTTGCGGAGCAGGCCGAAGTATTTACCAACGCGGTCTATGAGCAGGCAGAAAGCTTACAAGCCGCTGCTGATCGCCTGAAGCTCAACATTCAAAGCGCTAATGGCTTGCCGAAAGCGCCTACCCCAGGCGCAAGCGGCCCTTTGGCCAATGCCAAATTGCTGGCGGCATTGTTTAGCGCCGACACGATAGAGAAAAAACAGAATACTGAAGCTATAGAAACCGGCCCTAGCCAGATGGTTGCGGCGCGCATCAGCAAGCACTACCCGGCCCGCACCAAGCCGCTGGACGAGGTAGGGGCGCAAGTGAAAGTCCGCCTGGTGCAATCGCGCGCCCAAGAAATGGCTAAAAAAGAGGGCGAGGCCCAACTTGCCGAATGGAAAAAGCAAGCCGATGAAGGCAAGCTTGGAGCCGCCGCTGTGCTAGGGCGCGACCAGCCAATACCCGGCATGAGCCAGGTGCTGATGGATGCCATCCTGCGCGCAGATACTTCCGCACTGCCGGCTTGGCTGGGTGTGGACCTGGGTGCGCAAGGCTATGCGGTGGCCCGTGTGAACAAGGTCTTGCCCCGCAACCCGCCCCCAGCCGAAGTGGCTGCGCAAGAGCGCGGCCAAATGGCGCGTTGGTTGGCTGGGGCTGAGTGGGACGCGTATTACGAAGTCTTGAAAAAGCGCTTTAAGGTGCAGATCAAAGTAGCCAAGCCCCAAGCCGATCCCAGTGCGGCGCTTGCGGCGGCCGAGTAAGGGCTGCACCGAAGTCTTGCCCAGGCGAGGCCAGTTTATAATTCGGAGATATGGTGGCTGTAGCTCAGTTGGTAGAGTCCAGGATTGTGATTCCTGTTGTCGT
>JAEMRG010000112.1 GCA_016463455.1 Rhodoferax sp. | reverse complement strand
ACACAATGCCGGTGCCCTCGTGGTAGCGGCGGTGGAACTCGCGGCTCATCATCATATTGCACAGTTTGCTGTCTTTATAGGCCTTGCCTGGCTTAAAAGGCTTGCCGTCGATCATGGCCACCGGATCGCTAAAGCCCACTTTGAGCCCGGCAAAGTCGCCCAAATTGGCCGGCGCGGGGATCGGCACTTTGCCACCGAACTCCTCGGAGTTGGCGGTCACCGTGCCCAGCGTTATCAAGCGGCGTTGCGGGTGCTGCGAACGCTGCAAAGCCGGCAATAGCAACTGGCACAATAAGAAATGCCCAAAGTGGTTGGTCGCCACGCTGATTTCAAAGCCCTCGGGCGAGCGCTGCGGCGCTTGCAAGCGCGGCAAATAAACGGCCGCATTGCACACCAACGCATTCAGCGGCAGACCGGTGGCCGCAAAGTCCTGCGCACACTGGCGCACGGCAGCCAGCGATCCCAGGTCCAGCTGCAGCAGCGTGACCGCGCCCGGCGCAATGCCTAGGCCGGCGCAGGCGCGCCGGGCTTTGTCCAAATCGCGGCAGGCCATGACGACATGCCATCCGCGCGCCACCAGCGCTTGCGTTGCGTAAAGGCCCACGCCCGAGGAAGCGCCCGTCACCATGGCGGTGGCTTGTGCTGAATCACTCACCGTTTTTCTCCGTCAAAAATTGCAGCACGCCGGGCAGGGCCTGCTGCGGGTTTTCTTCCATCGCCAAATGGCCCATATTGTCCAGCGCCAGCAAGCTAGGGTGGGCAATGCTCTGCTGGTAATCGGCCGCATTGTTAAACGGAATCATGGCGTCTTGGCGGCCCCACACCAGCAGCGTGGGCGCACTAATTTTTTGCAGCAAAGGCTGCGGTTCGCGCAAGGTGGTTTGCTGCCAACGCGCCAACATCGCCGCGCGGGCGCCGGGCGCGCGCATCAAGTCGTGGTAGCGGCTCAGGTTCTCCTCGCTCAAGGCCGCAGGGCTGAAGTAGCCGGGCGCCAAGTTCATGCGCAGCAGCCAGCGTGGCGCAATCCAGCGCATCAGGCCCATGCCAGCAGGCACTTGCGCCGGTTTGCCGTAATCAAAGCCGGGGCTGGCAAAACCGTCCGGCGCCAGCAGCACCAATTTGTCCACCCGCTCTGGCACCGTAGCGGCAAACGTCCAGGCGATGCGCCCGCCAATCGAGTGGCCTAGCAGGCTTAACTTTTCCAGCCCGCGTGCATCGAGCAAGGCCTCGATGAGGGCGATGCTGCGGGCGTCGCTGTAGTCATTGCCGGTGTCGGGCGGGCTCAGGCCACTGCCTGGTAAGTCTAGGCTTAGCACGCGCAAGTCTTTGGAAAGGGTTTGTGCCCAAGGCTCCCAGGTGTGCAAGCTGGCGCCAAAACCGTGGATCAGCAGCACGGCCGGTGCGTCTTTGGGGCCGCTGTCGCGCACATGCAGGCGCTGGTCCAGCACTTGCACCATGTCGCCGGGTGACTGCAAATACTGGCGCTCCAGGGTGGCACGGTCTAGGTCTGGCGTCCACAGCGCCCAAAGCGCCACTGCCAGCAGCAACACGACGATCACCAATGCGGTTTTCATATCTGGAAGCGGCAGGCTGTCATGCCCGCATCCTAACCAATCAGAGGCAGACAGACTTTTTGCGTCTGGTAAAGCTGACACTCGGCAGTGTCCTCTGCGTCACGGAATTCGCCTCTAGGCTAAGGCCGGCTCCAGGCTCTCCGGCATCGCCTGCAGTGCCTGGGCGGCGATGTCCAGAGCGCGCAGGCGCAGCGCTGGGTCGTACACATCGCAGACCAGCATCAGCTCGTCGGCCTGTGTGCTGTCAGCCAACAAAAGCGCGCGCATTGGACGGCGCACCATCGGTGCGCCACTTTTCATTACAGCTCGAAGCGCTGTCGCAGAAGGTGCATTGAGCCTTCGCTTTAGCCCCTCAGTAAGATCGCCGCTATGCACGATACCGCTTTAGTTTTGTTTTCCGGCGGGCAGGATTCCACCACCTGCCTGGCGTATGCCTTGTCCAAATACGCGCGGGTGGAAACCGTGGCTTTTGATTACGGCCAGCGCCACCGGGTGGAGCTCGCTGCGCGCTTGCAGGTCATAAAGGCCTTGCGTGCGCAGTTTCCGCAATGGGCAGGGCGTTTGGGCGAAGACCATTTGCTCGATGCGGGGGTGCTGGGCGCGGTCAGCGAAACCGCACTTACGCGCGACACCGCAATCGCCATGCAGGCCAATGGCCTGCCCAACACCTTTGTTCCCGGGCGCAATTTATTGTTTGTGACGCTGGCCGCGGCGCTGGCCTACCGGCGCGGTTTGCAAGTGTTGGTGACCGGTGTGTGCGAAACCGATTATTCAGGCTACCCGGACTGCCGCGACGACACCATGAAAGCCATGCAAGTGGCCTTGTCGCTGGGCATGGACCAGCGCTTTCTGATTGAAACGCCTTTGATGTGGATAGACAAGGCCGCCACCTGGCACATGGCGCACCGCCTGGGCGGCCAGGCGCTGGTCGATGTCATCGTGGAGCACAGCCACACCTGCTACTTGGGCGAGCGCAGCCAGCGCCACGACTGGGGCTACGGCTGCGGCCACTGCCCGGCCTGCGACTTGCGCGCCAAGGGCTTTGCCGGTTTTACCGGCGCGACGGCCTAGGCGCGCAGCAAGCCGTCCAGGCGCGCATCCCAGCGGTAGCCGGGGAAAAGGCGCTCGGTGTCCTCACGCGCCACGCCTTGGGTGCCGGCCAGAATGTGCGCAAAGATGGCCCGAAAGTCGTGGTGTACCGGCAGGTCGCGGCCTTCGTTCAAATCGCCTTGGGCCAGCCCGCTCCATTGGCCGTGCCAGCGCCCGCCGGCCACCGCATTACCCATTAGCCACATGACGTTGCCGTGCCCGTGGTCCGTGCCCCGGGTCCCGTTTTCGGCGCAGGTGCGGCCAAATTCGCTGGCCACGACCACCACGTCTTGGGGTTCCGAAAAATGGCGGCGCAGTTGCAGCAGGGCGCGGCTGAGGTTGGCCAGGTTGTTGTTCAAGGTGCCGGTGGTGTTGCCCTGGTTGAGGTGGGTGTCCCAGCCGCCGGCGGACAAAAAGCCCAGCCGCAATTGGCGGTTTTTGCCCATCAGCGTGCCCAGGTTTTGCGCATCCAGCGCCAGGCCTTGGGTGGGTGGCGCGCCATTGTTGGCCGCTTGTTGGATGGCGTTGTCACTGGTGGCGGGGCTTGCCATGGCCGGCGGCGCTGCTGCCGCCATCGCCGCTTCGTTCTGCGCCAGCGTCAGCGTGGCCGCGGTCTGCATCCGGCTGTCGGCGCCAGCCTGGGCCGCTTGGGCCAGGCCGGGGTTGGCGGCGTACATCTTGAGGATGGCTTCGCGGGTGCGGGTATCGGCCAAGGCACCGGCGCGGGTGGCGGCCTGGCCGCTGGCAAGCAGTTGCACTGGCTGCGGGCCGACCAGAATTTGCGGGTTGGCCTCACCCACGCCCAGGGCGCTGCGCTCTTTGCCGTAGAGCGTTGAGAGGCGGTTCATCCAGCCCGCGCCCGATGCGCTGGAGCCGGGCAGACCGGTTTCCCAGTGGTGCTGCGCGTCAAAGTGCGAGCGCGTGCTGTCCGGCGATCCAGCGCCCGGAATCGCCGCCAGCACGCCTTGCTGCCACAACGGCAAAAGGCCTGCCATGGCCGGGTGCAGGCCAAACAGCGGGTCCAGCGCCAGCGCGCTAGATAAGCTGCCATCCGGTTTGGCAATCGCGATGCTGGGGCGCAGCTGGTAGTAACGCGGGTCGCCATGCGGCACCAGGGCGGAGATGCCGTCATAGGCGCCGCGCAAAAACACCAGCACCAGGCGCCCCGCAGCACTGCCCGGCGCATCAGCCCAGGCCGGGCGCATGGCCCAGGCGTTGGCACCCAAAAACATCAGAGCGTGGCGGCGGTTGATTTGCATGGTGGGGCTAGGGGCTTGGGCTGTTAGATAGCGCTATTTGTACATGAACTCGGGGCTGCCCAGCACAAAACCCAGACGCTGCGCCGGGCCTTGCTGCAGCACCGCGTTGCGGCTGTCCGGGCTGAGAAGGGGGTACAGCGCGTCCCATTCGGGGGCATTGCGGGCAATGTTCAGGGCAAAGTCCACCCGGCGCGTCAGGGCTTCGGGGGTCAGCCAGGTGGCGCTGTCAAAGGGGTAGCCATCGGGGGTTTGCCATTGGTGGATGGGCTGCCCGGCCGCAGCGGCGTAGCCCCAGGCCTGCACCCATTTGCTGCGGTTTTCAGCGGCACGTACGGTGCGCAGTGCGGTGCAGGCGAACTCGTAAGGCGTTTTGAACAAGCGGTTTTCACTGGCCCAAAAAGCCGGGCTGTCCAGCAGCACCCGCATGACCTGGCGGATATCGCCACCGCTGGCCAAAAAACGCGCCTCCATGGCGGCCAGCAAATCGGGCGGCGGCGCGTCGGCCACAAAGTACTGCGCCAGACGCAAAGCAATGCGCTTGGCCGTGGCCGGTTGGCGCGCTAAAAAACGGATGGCTTGTTCGCCCTCGCTTTGGCCCGCCTGCGCCGGGCTGGCGGGGTACTTTTGGCCCAGCACGGTTTTGATACCGGCATCATGCGAGCGGCTGACAAACTGAAAGCCTGTGGGCGATTGGGCAGAAATAGTCCATCCGGTGAGCACCCGTGCCAAATCGCGCACATCGTCTTGGGTATAGCCCCCGTGCACGCCCAGGGTGTGCAGCTCCAGCAGCTCGCGGGCGTAGTTTTCGTTCAGGCCGCGGTTGCCGCGGGCGCTTTGCGGGTCCACGCTTTGCCACTGGTCCAGGTAAAACAACATGGCCGGGTGCTGTGCGCTGGCCAGCACCAGGTCTTCAAACTTGCCCAGCGCATGGGCGCGCGCCACATGCAGCGCGTAGTGGCCGCCAAAGGGGCGCACCGGGCCCTTGTTTTGGTAGATGTTGAAGTGGTTGAACCAAAACTCGGTCATGCGCGCCAGCAGGGGGTTTTCCAGGCCGTCCTCGCTACAGCTAGCCAAGCGCCAGACCACCGCTTTGTTGACCATGGTGCGGTTGAAGTGCAGGGCCTCGGTGGGCTGCGAAAAATCAAAGCGCTTCTCGATGGGCAGCGCCTCGTTGACCGGGCTGGCAGCGCTCACGGCAGCACGCGCCTGGCGTTCTTTTTTGGCGCCCTCAAAAAGCTGCGGCAGCGTCAGGTCGATCTCAGCCAAGGTGGGCGGCAGGGTTGGCGCCCGCTGGCTGTCGGCCCAGGCGGCATCGAGCTGGGCGTGGGCCCATTGGCGCGCGTCCGGCGCGCTTTGGATGGATTGCAAAAGCGCGGGGCTGGGGCCGTAGCCCAGGCGGTTGAGGGCGCGCCATCGCGCCGCCATGCTGCGGGTGTCCAGGTTGACCGAAGGGGCTGCTTCACCGGCCGGGCTGCGCGTGCCCAAGCCAGGTGTTTGCGCGCAAGCGCCCAACACCAGCAGCAAGATGCCAAGGGCGGCCAGTCGATAGCGGCGGTGTAGGCGGCTGATTGGCATTGCGGGGCCCTAATTGCGCACGCCGCTGACCACATGGCCGGCGGGCACATGGCGGGCTGCGGACTCGATGTGGCCGGTCTGGTCGTCAAAGAAAAAATCAGGCTCGAATTCACGCAGAAAAGCGCCCTTGTCCAGCCCACCCAAAAACATGGCTTCATCCACTTCGATGTTCCAGTCCATCAGCGTGCGAATCGCGCGCTCATGCGCCGGTGCGCTGCGCGCGGTGACCAGTGCGGTGCGTATGCGCATGGCGGGGCTGGCCGCCTGCTGCAACTGGTGCAAGGCCACCAGCAAGGGCTTGAATGGCCCGTCGGGCAAGGGCTGTGCGGCTTTGTCCTGCTCGTGTTGCTGAAAGGCGTCTAGCCCATGCGACTGGTAGACCCGCTCGGCCTCGTCGCTGAACAGCACCGCATCGCCGTCAAAAGCAATACGCACTTCCCGTGGGTGGGCAGCGCTGGCATGGGCCGATTGCGGATACACCTGCGCCGCCGGTACACCGGCTGTTAAGGCGGCGCGCACATCGCTTAAATGCATGCTTAAAAACAGATTGGCTTTGAGGGGCTGCAAATAGCGCCAGGGCGATTCTCCCCGCGTAAAAGTGCAGCGGATGATGGGCAGCTGGTAGTGCGCGGCCGACTTCATCACCCGCAGCCCGCTGACCGGGTCGTTGCGCGAGAGGATGACCACCTCCACCCGCTTGTCCGCCTCGCTGCCCTCGTCGTTAAACGCGAGCAGTTTTTTGACCAAGGAAAACGCTACGCCGGGTGTGGCCGGTGTGTCCAGGCGTTGGCGTTGCAAGTGCATATAGGCGCGGTCATCGCCTTGTTCAAAGACCTGGTTTTCTTCTTCAAAGTCAAACAGTGCGCGCGAAGAAATCGCCACCACCAGTTTGCCGTCCAGGGTTGCAGCCATGCTTGCGCCTAGCTTTGCAAGAACATACGATAGACCGGGTTGTCGGTCTCTTCCACATAGGGGTAGCCCAGCGCGCGCAAAAACTTGGCGAAGGCTTTGCCGTCCGTCTTGGGCACTTGCAGGCCCACCAATATGCGGCCATAGTCCGCGCCCTGGTTGCGGTAGTGAAACAGGCTGATGTTCCAGCCCGGGCGCATCAGGCT
>JAEMRG010000407.1 GCA_016463455.1 Rhodoferax sp. | reverse complement strand
GCCTCGGCACCCAAGCGCAGCTTGTTCCATGCATGCATGCGCCTGGCCAAGCGCGTGGGCCCGGTGCTAAGCAGCGGCGGGCAGGTCACCTTGGTGGACCGCGCTTTGTACGCCCTAGGCAATTTACTGGTGTACGGCCCCTTGCGCAACAACCTGGGTTTTAGCCGGGTGCGTGTGGCCTATACCGCTGGTGAAGCTATCGGGCCGGATTTGTTCAGCTTTTACCGCTCTATCGGGGTCAATCTCAAGCAGCTGTATGGTTCCACCGAAACCGCCGTGTTTGTCTGCCTGCAGCCCGATAACGAGGCGCATGCCGATACCGTCGGCGTGCCCTGCGAAGGTGTGGAAATCAAGGTCGATGACAACGGTGAAATTTTGGTCAAGTCGCCCGGATTGCTGCGCGCTTATTACAAAAATCCAGAGGCCACCGCAGAGGTTTTAAGTGCGGATGGCTGGTACCACACCAGCGACGCCGGCTTTATCGACGCGCAAGGCCACTTGAAAATTATCGACCGCGTCAAAGACGTGGGCCGGGTGCGCGGGGGTGTATTTGACGGGGCCATGTTCGCGCCCAAGTATGTGGAGAATAAGCTCAAATTTTTCCAGCACATCAAAGAGGTGGTGGCCTACGGAGACGGACGCGAAAAAGTTTGTGTGCTGATCAATATCGACTTTGATGCGGTGGGTAACTGGGCCGAGCGGCGCAATTTGCCCTACGCCGGTTACACCGACCTGGCGCAAAAGCCGCAGGTCTATCAGCTCATCAAGGAGTGTGTGGAGCAGGTGAACGCCGACCTCAGCCGCGATGCTTTGCTCGCTGGTAGCCAGGTCAGCCGCTTCCTGGTGTTGCACAAAGAGTTGGATGCGGATGATGGTGAACTGACGCGGACAAATAAAGTGCGCCGGGGCTTTATCGCCGAGAAATACCAGGTGCTGGTGGACGCGCTTTACCTGGGGCGCAGCGAGCAGTTTATTGAAACCCAGGTGAAGTTTGAAGACGGGCGTACGGGTAGCGTGAGCGCCACCTTGAAGATTGAGGATGCCAAGATTTTCGCCCCTGTAAAGGCCGCAGCATGAGCAAGAGAATCGGCAATGTTATTTTGAACGTCAGCAATATTTCTCTGGCCTTTGGTGGCGTAAAGGCGCTGACGGATATTTCCTTTGACGTGCGCGAGCATGAGATCCGCGCCATCATCGGCCCAAACGGTGCGGGAAAAAGCTCCATGCTCAATTGCATTAACGGTGTCTACACGCCGCAGCAAGGTTCCATTACCTTCCGGGGTAAAACCTTTAGCCATATGGACAGCCACGACGTGGCAACCATGGGTATTGCCCGTACCTTTCAAAACCTGGCTTTGTTCAAAGGTATGAGCGTGTTGGACAACCTGATGTCCGGGCGCAACCTCAAAATCAAAAGTAATATCTTTTGGCAGGCGCTGCGCATCGGCCCGGCCGAGCGCGAAGAGATCATGCACCGCGAGGCGGTGGAGCGCATTATTGATTTCCTAGAGATTCAAGCCTACCGAAAAACGCCTGTCGGGCAACTGCCCTATGGGCTGCAAAAGCGGGTCGACCTGGGTCGCGCTCTGGCCATGGAGCCGCAGGTTTTGCTGCTGGATGAACCGATGGCCGGTATGAACGTGGAAGAAAAGCAGGACATGTGCCGCTTTGT
>JAEMRG010000406.1 GCA_016463455.1 Rhodoferax sp. | reverse complement strand
AATCTCCCTTGTGCTGCGGACAGGACATGAGCTGCCCGGTCTGAGCATCGGCAGCTAAGTGCTGCTGAGTCGCTAAACGTCCATGGGCATCATGATCCACTCCGGTCGGGTGGAGCAGCTTGATATCGCTTATTCGGACCAGGGGCCACGCGAGGCTGCCGTGGTGCTCCACGTCTTGCCCAAAGTGTTCAGCAACACAGCTAAATCCAACCTAGCTCAACCACGCGTGGTGATATCCGAAAAAAATATTCGATGTGGCCTGGTCGCGGCAAGGCCGGTAACTATCGTTGGTACACACACCGAAACCCGATGTAAACAGCGTAAAAGTCTGCGGGTTTAAATGCCTGCACATCGGCCCTCATGTTAGACGCGCCGTACCACCAAGAGCCGCCGACCGTGCGGCGCTCGCGCCCCTTGCTGTCTGGACTGTCGGTGGTCCACTCCCATACATTGGCTCCCATGTCATACAAGCCATTGACGCCTTGTTTTGTGGCGCCTGCGGGCGCAGCACGCGGCCATGGATCGGCATCACTCGTGTTCGCGCCTTGCGGGCTGTCGCCCGTAGTCCATAGATAGGTTTGGCCATTTTGCCAAGGCGCTGGGGGCGACTGACGCAATTCGGTAAAGCCCGCTGTTTGCCACTCAGCCCCTGTGGGTAAACGGCCGCCTGCCCAACGGCAATAGGCTTGCGCTTCTGCAAAATCCAAATGAACCGCAGGCATATCTGCACTCGTCGTCTCGCCACCTGGCTTTCGCCAAGACCAACCGGGCCGACGCTCCCAACCGGCGCCAAATTCAAAGCCACCTCCCTCTTTTTCGGCCCGCGTGGTGGTGTTAATGGCACGCACGTAGCGGTCGAATTGCCCGATGGTGACCTCGGTTCGGTCAATCCCAAAGTTAGGAAGTAGCACTATTTCGCCAACTTGGGCCTGCACGCTACCCATGAAAATCGTTACGCTGAAGATGGCGTATTTCATCAGTATGGTTTCCAATATGAATAAGCCTTAACCATAACAAACGCCATAAAGCCCCAGGCCCACACCCGCTAGCTAAAATATTGGTATCACCCTGCGCAAAGTAATTTTCTAATGCAATCCGCCTCTCAACACCTGGACGAGCTGGAGTGGACCCAGTGGCCTTCAGACCAAATTGCCGCTCGCGGCAAGGCGCAATGGAAAGAACTACTAGGCAGTCATTCCGGATGCCAAAATGACATGACGATGGGGGTCGTTCGCCTGCGGCAAGGTGAATCGCTTGAACCGCACCGCCATGCGCAGCCGGAAACCTATTTCACCCTGTCAGGTCGCGGCACCGTCACCATCGAGGATGTGGTGCACAGCGTCGATCCAGGACGGATGCTGTTCATTCCTGCTAACGCCCGACACCAGATCAACAACGTGGAGGCAGAGGATCTGATGATTCTTTACGCGTTTGCCATCAGCGATTTCAGCAAGATTCAGTACCACTTCTGAACACACAGGCATACGAACCTGCAGCCACACACATCTGGTGCATCCAGTGACCCACCCATTGGGTTCAGGGAAGATAAGCACGCTACCAGGGCCCTAATGGGCCGAGATTTGTCGCTCCTAACTTTCAGCGCTATCGCTTCAGGTACGCCAAAACGCCCGCGTGAAAATGATCACCATGGTAAATAGCTCTAAGCGTCCGA
>JAEMRG010000111.1 GCA_016463455.1 Rhodoferax sp. | reverse complement strand
TGAAGTACTGGCGGATTTCGGGCCGGATGAACTCCAGCAAAAACCGCATATGCCCAATAACCGGGTAATTGCGCAGAACAGCGCGCTTACTTTGCCATAAATCATGAAAACCCGTACCGACCAAATAGGCAAACACCAGCACCGGCAACCCATGTCCACCACCGACCCAGACCAACAAAGACAGCAGCAAACCGATGGCGCACAGCGTAAAAGCCAGATAGCGCATAGGAAAAACCGAATGGAAGAAATTCAGCATAGCAGCGACTCCTTATCAAACACCTGTCGGCACGCCTCCATGCCCGAACCATACCATCAGCGCAAGACCGGCCATAGTCGCGGCGATGAAGGCATCGAGCACGCGCCAGGCCATGGGCCGGGCAAACACCGGGCGCAGCAAACGGGCGCCAAAACCCAGGGCGGCAAACCAGCACAGGCTGGCACTGGCCGCGCCCAGTGCAAACCACCAGCGCCCGGCCTCGCCGCGCTGGCTGGCAACGGCACCCAGCAGCACCACCGTATCCAAATACACGTGCGGGTTAAGAAAGGTAAAGCCAAAACACGTCGCTAAGGCAGCGGGCAAAGACAAGCCCGGCGCCTCCAGCGGCAGCATGGCCGCCGGGCGCAAGGCGCGGCGCGCGGCAAACAGCGCATAAGCCGCCAAAAATAGCGCACCGCCGACACGCGCTACTTCCAAAGCCAGCGGATATTGCTGCACCAGTGCGCCACCACCGGCGACACCGGCCACGATGAGCAGGGCATCGGACAGCGCACAAAAAACCACCAGCGCCAGCACATGCTCGCGCACGATGCCCTGGCGCAAAACAAAAGCGTTTTGCGAGCCGATGGCCACTATCAAAGCCAAGCTGGTGGCAAACCCGGCAAGTACATCATGCATGCGTTAAGGACGCTTTTTCAATAGGTGCTGCGCTAAAAAGCCACGCAGATGCGCAAAACTGCGTCATCCCGAGGCGCGCAGTGGCGTGGCGATCCATGCGAACTTGATGGCAAAAAGCAGTCTCAGGGCGCCGGGGTCGCTTGCACCAAGGACAGCAGCACGGCCAAGCTGTGCTGCACGGTAGCGCTGCGCACTTGCGTGCGGTCCCCGTTTAAAAGCTGCAACTCGCTATGCACGCCGCCTGGCGTGGCCCAGGCAAACCAAACCGTGCCCACCGGTTTGTCGGCACTGCCTCCGCCCGGCCCGGCGATGCCGGTGACGGCCAGCGCGCACTGCGCCTTAGAGTGCTGCAATGCACCTTGCGCCATAGCGCGGGCCACCGGCTCGCTCACCGCGCCGTGGTGCGCTATCAGGGCCGCATCCACGCCCAGCAGTTCGGTCTTGGCGGCATTGGAATAGCTGACAAAGCCGCGCTCCAACCAGTTGCTGGAGCCGGCCAGGTCAGTACAGGCGCCAGCAATCAGTCCACCGGTGCAGCTCTCGGCGGTGGCCAGCATCCAGCCGCGTGCCAGCAAGGCGGCAGCCAAGTCCTCTACCAGGCGCGCCATACCGCCATCACCAGCAGGGTACAAGCTGCAGCCACCAGGTCGTCCAGCATGATGCCCCAACCGGCCTTGGCCCAGGGCCAACGTTCGGTGTCCACATCGATGCCATGAAACAGTGCATCGGCCCAGCCCACCGGGCCGGGCTTGACCGCATCAAAAAACCGAAACAGCACAAAAGCCGCAAGCTGCGTCCCAAAGCTGGCCGGCGTTAAGACCCAAAGCACCAACCAAAAGGCCACCACCTCGTCCCACACAATGCTGCCGGGATCGAGCACACCCATATTGCGCGCGGTGACCGCGCAAGCCCACCAACCCACGAGGGTGGAGGCCAGCAGCGCGTAGCCCCAGAGCGCATCGCTCATCCAGGGTGTCAGGCACCAAAACGTCAGCCAGGCCCACAAGGTGCCGCTGGTGCCCGGGGCAATACGCGACAGGCCCGAGCCAAAGCCTAGTGCAAACACATGGGCCGGGTGCGACAACATAAAAGCAGCCGTAGGCCGCGCCGCAAAGCGGCTGGCGCCCGCGCCCGTGGTGTACAAAGTCTCAGATGTGGGCATAGGCGGGGAAACAGGCGGCGGCGGTGGCGCTCAGGGCAAGGTGGCCAGGTAGGCTTCTAGCTGCGCAAAAGTACCGGTCCAGCCTTGCTGCATGCTCTCGTGGCCGGCGTCAAACGTGGCGGTCTCGTCGGGCGTAGATTCAAAAGGTAGCCACTCCAGGTGCAGGCCGCTAGCACTGCCTTCTTCGGTAAACGTGGTGGTGGCCATGGTGCGCAGCGGCCAGCCCGGTGACATGGGGTGGCGGGTGATGCCGCCCTCGCGGTCGGAAAAATGCTGCACCAGCGACAAACGCCGTGGCGCGTCGATACCTAAAAACTCCCACTTGCCCCACATTTGCGTGCCATCGGGGGCTTGCAGGGCATGCAAAAACGCACCGCCCACACGAAACTCCATGTCATAGGCCGGCATGGTGAAGCCTTGCGGCCCGAACCATTTGCACAAATGCTCGGGCTGGGTATACACCGCCCATAAAGTGTCGCGCGAGACTTTGAAACTGTGCGAAATACGAAATGGCGTCGACATGGTGTTTCCTTCCAACGATGTTTATGGCAATGCAAGCGCAGCTGCGAAATGGTCAAACGAGGCGAAATCCTGGGCCACGGCTTGCCCTGTGGCATCGACTAGGCGCAGCCCCGGCGCAGCCTCTATGGTAGCGATACGGCTGAGCGGCAGTTGCAAGCTGCTTGACAGCGCGGCCAATGCGCTGCGCTGTGCTGTCGGCGCGGTAAACACCAACTCGTAATCATCACCCCCGGCCAGCACACATTGCAATGCGGTGCGCGCACCCATATCGCTGTCAAACTGCGCGCTGCCGCCCGCATAGACCTGGCGGGCGGCCAGCAAGGGTAAGACCTGGTCCACCTCTACCCGTGCGCCGCAGTGCGAGCGCGCAAGAATATGGCCCAAATCGCCCAACAAACCGTCGCTGATGTCGGCACAGGCGCTGGCGATACCGCGCAAGGCCAGGCCCAGGGCCACACGTGGCGTAGGTTGCTCTAGCCGCGCACGCGCTGCCTGCAACAGATCTGCGGGCAGCGTGAGCCGACCTTGCAAAGCCAGCAAGGCCAGGGCTGCATCGCCCAGGCTGCCGCTGACAAACACATCGTCGCCTGCTTGCGCACCGCTGCGCAGCAAAGCCTGCGTGGGCACCGGCAGCGCTGCCTTCTCCGCTGGCACTTCGCCGTACACCGTGATGCAAATCGTCAAAGGCCCACGCGTGGTATCCCCGCCAATCAGTTCGCAGCCATGCGCATCGGCCAGCGAAAGCAAGCCTTTGGCGAATGGTTCCAACCAGGCTGCTTCTGCCTGTGGCAAGGCCAGGGCCAGGCTAAAGGCCAAAGGGCGGGCGCCGCAGGCAGCCAAATCACTCAGGTTCACCGCCAGGCATTTATGTCCCAGTAAAAAAGGGTCTACGTCCACAAAAAAATGCCGGCCTGCGACCAGCATATCGGTGGAAATAGCCAGTTGCATGCCTGGCGCGGTTTGCAGCAGCGCGCAATCATCGCCCACGCCCAGCACCGCTTTGTGTACCGGCCGTGTGAAATAGCGCGCGATCAGTTCGAACTCACCCGGCACGCGGCGCCTTAATGCAAAGTGCGCGCGCCGCTGCCCGGCCCGGCACTGAGTGCATCGAGTACAAACATGGGAATGTCCACCTCAAATTTTTCGCCATCTTCGGCAACGCAAAAAAAACTGCCATGCATGGTGCCCGTGGGTGTGCGCAATCGCGTGCCGCTGGTGTACTCAAACACCTGCCCTGGTTGCAGCAAAGGCTGCTGTCCGATGACGCCCAGACCTTTGACTTTTTCGGTGTGTCCGTTGGCATCGTTCACATTCCAAGCGCGCGAAATCAGCTGCGCCGCCATCTTGCCGGTATTGGTGATGGTGATGGTGTAGGCAAACACATACAAAGCATTTTGCGGCGCCGACTGCTGGGGCAAATACTGTGGAAACACTTCCACATGAAACTGGTAGGCGGAACTGGTTTTGGACATGGCCGGATGCTAACGCGCAAAATCGGGTATGTTCCACCCTGGGGCCTGAATAAGCCCCATTTTTCAAAACATAAGAGACTGTCACCATGAATTTTCGCATTGCCCCCTCGATTTTGTCGGCCGACTTTGCCCGCCTGGGCGAGGAAGTGAAAAGCGTCATCGCCGCCGGTGCCGATTGGATTCACTTTGACGTGATGGACAACCATTACGTGCCCAACCTCACCTTTGGGCCCATGATTTGCCAGGCGCTCAAGCCGCATGCCCACACGGCGGCGGGCACCCCGGTGCCTATCGACGTGCATCTGATGATTTCGCCAGTCGATGCGCTGGCCGCCGCCTTTGCCGATGCCGGGGCCGACCTGGTCAGCTTTCACCCCGATGCCTCCACCCATGTCCACCGGAGCATCCAGGCGATCAAAGCCAAAGGCGTGAAAGCCGGGCTGGTGTTCAACCCGGCTGAGCCGCTGGACGTGCTGGACTGGGTGATTGAGGACATCGACCTGATCCTCATCATGAGCGTGAACCCTGGCTTTGGCGGACAAGGCTTTATCGATTCGGCCTTGCGCAAAATCGAAGCGGTACGCAAACGCATAGACGCCTGCGGCAAAGACATCCGCCTGGAAGTCGACGGTGGCATCAAGACCGACAACATCCGCCGCGTAGCCGACGCGGGCGCCGATACCTTTGTGGCCGGCAGCGCGATCTTTAGCAAACCCGACTACAAAACCGTCATCGACCAAATGCGCAGCGCGCTGGCCGCTTGAAGTAGCACGCTAGCCCCCAGCGGGCTTAACGCACCAGCTGGTTCATCTGGATGATGGGCAGCAAGACGGCCAGCACGATCAGCATCACTACCAGGCCCATCAAGACGATGAGCAAGGGCTCGAGCAGCGTGGCTAGTTGCATGGCGCGGCGCTGCACCTCGCTGCTGAGCTGGCTGGCGGCGCGCTGCAACATCAGGGGCAATTGGCCGGTTTGCTCGCCCAGGCGGGCAAACATAGACAGCAGCCCCGGAAAGCGCTTTTTCTGTGCCAAGGCCGAAGCCAGGGGCGCGCCTTCGCGCACCGCCACCAAAGCGTCTTGCGCATCGCGTCGCATGGCCTGGTTGCTCAAAGTATCCGAGGCGGCTTGCAAGGCTTTAAGAATCGGCACCCCCGCCGCTGCCAACATCGCGAGCGTGCTGGCAAAGCGCGCCGCGTTATAGCTGCGCGACAGCCGCCCGATGATGGGCAGGCCCAGCCAAGCGGCGTCAAAACGGTAACGTAACTCGGGGGCCCGCAGCGCCCAACGCGCAGCGCCGATACCCAAAACCAGCAGGCCCAGCATCAGCCAGCCATAGCTGCGCACCACGTCGCTCAGGCCCAGCATCAGCACGGTTAAAAACGGCAAAGCGCGTTTGCTGCCGGCAAACACGCTGGCCACTTGCGGCACCACATAGGTGACTAAAAACAAGACGATGGCCATGGCTACCAGGCTGACGATAGCTGGGTACAAAGCCGCGCCCAACAACTTGGCGTTGAGCACTTGCTGGTCTTCCAGGTCTTGCGCCAAATGCTCCAGTACCAGGCCCAAATTGCCGCTTTGCTCGCCGGCTCCGACGACCGCCACATAAATCGCCGAAAACTCACGTGGGTGCTGCGCTAGCGCGCGCCCAAAAGTACTGCCGCTGTTGACCTCGGCACGCAAATCGGCCACCAGGTTGCGTTCGGCTTCGCTTTCGGCTTCGCTGCTCAAAGACGCCAATGCACGCTCCAGCGGCAGGCCCGAACCGACCAGTCCGGCCAGCTGGCGCGTCCACACCGCCAGCGCTTGCGCGCCCAACACGCGGCGGGTAAACAGGGCCCCGGCGCTGCCCGCTTTGGCCGCTTGCACCGCCTCCACACTGAGCGGCACCAGCCCCTGGGTGCGCAACTGGGTGCGGGCGGACTTGGCCGAGTCCGCCTCCAGCGTGCCCTTGCGGGTCTGGCCATCGGCGCTTAAGGCTTCAAAAGCGTAGGCGGGCATGGTGGGCTGGCAATCTGTTGGGGTTGCACTTGCGCTACAGCATCCGCGCTCAGTCGCGCGTCACGCGCAGCAGCTCTTCGCGCGTGGTGATCGCGGCATCGACCAAGCGCTGGCCGTCCTCGCGCATCAGCACCATGCCGCTGGCCAAAGCCGCCTGGCGGATATCGGCCTCGGAGGCCTGGTTGTGAATTTGGGCCCGAATGGCGTCATCGGTGAGCAGCAACTCGAACACGCCGGTGCGCCCGGCATAGCCGGTATGCCCGCAGGTGGCGCAGCCCGCGCCGGCACACGTGGTGCAGCGTTTACGCACCAGGCGCTGCGCCAGCACGCCCAGCAGCGAGGAGCTGAGCAGGAAGGGCTCCACGCCCATATCCGTTAGGCGGGTAACGGCGCTGGCCGCATCATTGGTGTGCAAAGTTGCCAGCACCAGGTGGCCGGTGAGCGAGGCCTGAATCGCAATTTGCGCGGTTTCAAAATCGCGGATTTCGCCGATCATGATCACGTCCGGGTCCTGGCGCAAGATGGCGCGCAAGGCTTTGGCAAAGGTCAGGTCGATCTTGGCGTTGACCTGGGTCTGGCC
>JAEMRG010000405.1 GCA_016463455.1 Rhodoferax sp. | reverse complement strand
TCACGCCCAGCTCGGCGGCAATGATGTGGCTCAAGGTGGTCTTGCCCAAACCAGGTGGGCCAAACAGCAACACATGGTCGAGCGGCTCGCCGCGCATCTTGGCTGCGGTGATGAAGATTTCCAGCTGCTCGCGCACCTTGGCCTGGCCCACATAGTCGTCCAGCAGTTTGGGGCGCAAGGCGCGCTCGATGGCCTCTTCTGGGCCGGACAGCGGCGCGGCCGACACCATGCGGGCGGCCGGTGCGGGTGAAAAATCGTCGGTTTGTATGCTCAATGCAATCTTCTCACTGGATGCGCTGCACGTGTGCAGCCTGGCTGGTTACGCCCCAGGACCTACCCGTGGTGGCGTGGCGCGCTGATGGTGTCGGCATTGTCCCTCAGCCCGGGCAGCAGAAAAAACACCCCCGCCAGGGGCTGAACCGCTAAAATCGGGGCAATTGCGCGCGGAATCCGGCCGCGTGCGTCGGCAACCAAACTACCGGCTTACTCCCATTTTCGTGTCAACTTCCCATCGTTCCGCCCTACCGCAGCACATCGCCATCATTATGGATGGCAACCGCCGCTGGGCCAGTGCGCGCGGTTTGCCCAAGGCGGCCGGGCACACCGTGGGTGCGCGCAAAGTGCGCGCCATTGTGCAAGCCTGTGCCGAGCGCGGCGTGCGCAACCTGACACTGTTCGCCTTCAGCACCGAAAACTGGCGCCGCCCGATGGAAGAGGTGGGCACCCTCATGGGTTTGCTCAAGCTCTACCTGCAAAAAGAAATCGGCGAATTGCGTGCCCAGGGGGTGCGTTTGCGGGTAATTGGCGACACCTCCAAATTTGACGCCAGGGTGCAGGCACTCATAGCCGATGCACAGGAATTGACCGCGCACAACAGCAAAATTACGCTGACGCTGGCCTTGAATTACGGCGGTCGCTGGGATATTTTGCAGGCCTTCAAAGCCTGGCAGCAGGCCCATCCGCAGGCTGATGCCCAGTCGATGACCGATGCGGCCCTCGCGCCGTATTTGCAAATGGCCGATGCGCCCGAACCCGATTTGATGATCCGCACCGGTGGCGAATCGCGCATGAGTAATTTTTTACTCTGGCAGATGGCCTATACCGAGCTCTATTTCACCGACTTGCTCTGGCCCGAATTCACCCCTGAAGCACTGGACCAGGCCATCATCTGGTTTGGCCAGCGCGACCGCCGTTTTGGCGGTGAAAGCACCTTGGCATCGCCCTTGGACGGCCAGGCCAGCGCCTGATTGCGCCCCTGGGGCGCCTCTGTCATAAAGGCGTCCTAAACTTTCTCCTTCTCTTTATTCGCAAGGAACCAAGCCATGGACGCCAAGGATGCATCGGAACTGATCGAGGGTGGTGACGACCACGCCGCGGAAAACAACCGCCAAAAAAACCGGACAGCCCTGACGATTTCCATTTTTGCCATGGTGCTGGCCATTACCAGCCTGGGCGGCTCTAACGCTGGCAAGGATATTACGCAGGAAAACATTCTGGCCGCCAATACCTATGCGTTTTACCAGGCCAAGTCCATCCGCCAGACCACGCTCAAAGTGGCGGCGGCTGATATGGAACTGCAATTGCTGCGCGAACCGGCCATGAACACTGCGGCCAAAGAAGCGACGCAAAAGAAAATCGATGACTACAAAAAAACCATAGACCGCTACGAGTCCGAGCCCGA
>JAEMRG010000005.1:25529-26762 GCA_016463455.1 Rhodoferax sp. | reverse complement strand
AGGTAGGGCGCCTCTTCGGTGATTTGCGAGCCGATATGGCAGTCAATCCCCACGATACGCAAGCCCGGTTGCGTGGCAGCGTGCCGGTATATCGCCAGGGTGCGATCGTGGGCGATTCCAAATTTACTGCCTTTGAGACCGGTGGAAATATAGGGATGGGTTTTGGGGTCCACATTGGGGTTGACCCGGATGCTGATAGGCGCGCGCACGCCCATAGACACTGCGACGCCGTTCAGGACCTCGATCTCCGCTTCGCTCTCCACATTGAAGCAGCCAATGCCCGCGGCCAGCGCCTCGCGCATTTCAGAGCGGGTTTTGCCGACGCCCGAAAAAATGACTTTGACCGGATCGCCACCGGCTGCACGCACCCGCGCCAACTCGCCGCCAGACACAATGTCAAAACCGCAACCGGCGCGCGCAAAAACTTGCAATACCCCCAGCGAGGAATTGGCCTTCATGGCATAGCAAATCTGCGCTTTGCGTCCCGCAAACCCGGCCTGGTAAGCGGCCAGCGCTCCCACCATAGACGCTTTGGAATAGACATACAAAGGCGTTCCGTGTTCTTGGGCGAGGGCGTCAAGGGCGAGGTCCTCCACCATCAGGCCTTTGTCGCCATAGTGGAAATAGGGAGCTCCGGGCAAGGTATTGTTCATGCTGCGCGGCAGCTAGGCTGCCGATCCGTTATGGTGTGGCTTGTGGGAGTTTGGCAAGGGCTGTTGACGCTGGCTGCTTTAGGCGGCAGAAATAAGGGCCCTTTTTGCCCGCAGGCGCTCAGTAGCGCAGTGGCCGCTAGGCACAAGCACCAGGTGCTTTTTAATTTTTTTGTTTTTGACATGGTGAAATTGTAATGACCGACCCCGAGTTCATGGACCTGGCCGAATCCCTCTTGCGCAGCGTCGAAACCGTGTGCGATGTCATCAATGATGAGGGCGCGGCCGATATTGACAACCAGCGCGTAGGCGCCATGGTGACTTTGGTGTTTGCCAACCGCAGCCAGATCATCATCAATCTGCAAAAACCTTTGCACGAGGTGTGGATGGCCTCGCGCTCGGGCGGCTACCATTTTTCCTGGCGCGAGGGCCGCTGGCAGGACACCAAAGGGCAGGGCGATTTTTTTGCACTGTTAACAAGTGATGCCAGCGCGCAGGCGGGTGTGCACCTGCAGTTTGCGCCCTAATCAGTTTCTGAACAAATCCAAAATACTGCGCTGTTCTTCGGACGGCGTCATAGGCC
>JAEMRG010000005.1:22175-25429 GCA_016463455.1 Rhodoferax sp. | reverse complement strand
ATCCAGGTCACTGCCGTCAGCGTGGGGTGGTAACCCGCAAACCAGGCATCCATGGAGTCGTTGGTGGTACCGGTTTTGCCGTAAACATCCGGGCGCTTTAGCGTTGCTTGGGCCTTGGCGGCGGTGCCTGAGCGCGTTACCTCTTGCAACAGACTGGACATCAAAAAGGCATTGCGCGGCTCGATGGCGACATTGGCTTCACCTAGCACGGGCCTGGTTGTTTCCAGCAATATTTTGCCGCGCTGTTCGCTGACCCGGGAAATGAGCCAGGGGCTGACCCGATACCCGCCGTTGGCGAACACCGAGTAGCCGGTTGCCAACTGCATGGGCGTCACCGAACCGGCGCCCAACGCCATGGTGAGATAGGGCGGGTGTTTTTCAGCATCGAAACCAAAGCGGCTAATCCAGTCCTGCGCATACTGCGTGTCTATGGACTGCAAAATTTGGATGGAAATCATGTTCTTAGACTTGGCCAGCGCTTTGCGCAGCGGCATCGGGCCTTCAAACGTCCCGTCATAGTTTTTTGGCTCCCAGGGTTGCCCGCCGGTGGTGCCGGCATCAAAAAACAAAGGCATGTCGTTGATCACGGTGGTGGGGGTAAATCCTTTTTCCAAAGCCGCCGAATAGATGAAAGGCTTGAAACTGGAGCCCGGTTGGCGCCAGGCTTGGGTCACGTGGTTAAACTTGTTTTTTCCGTAATCAAAGCCACCTACCAGCGCCTTGATGGCGCCGTCGCGGGGGTCCATCGCAAAAAATGCGCCTTCAACTTCCGGTAACTGGGTAATTTCCCAGGAGCCTTTTAGTGACTTGGACACGCGGATGATGGCACCCGGGCGAATTTTGATATTGGGCGCCGCCTTGTCCGACAGGCCCGATTGAGCCGGTTTCAGGCCTTCGCCGCTAATTTCTACCACCTCGCCGGCTTGTCTTTGGGCCAGTACGCGCTTGCCATCGGCCTGCAAGACCACCGCCGCCAGCACGTCGCCATTGTCAGGATGCTCGTCCAGCGCCTCGTCAATCGCATCTTCCAACTCCTGCGCGTCGCTGGGCAGGGTGACGAATTTCTCCGGTCCGCGATAGACCTGGCGCCGCTCAAAGTCCATGATGCCCCGGCGCAGCGCTTTGTAAGCGGCCTCCTGTTGCGCACTGTTGACCGTGGTGACCACATCCAGGCCGCGGGTGTAGGTTTCATCGCCATATTGGTCGTACATCAGCTGGCGCACCATCTCGGCCAGGAATTCGGCATGCACCTGCGGGCGGCTGGCGGCGGTTTGTACATGCAAGATCTCGGCCTTAGCGCTTGTGGCCTCCTCGGCCGTAATGAAACCGTTCTCCAGCATGCGCTCAATAATGTATTGCTGGCGAATGCGCGCGCGGCGCGGGTTCTTGATGGGGTTGTAGGCCGACGGTGCCTTGGGCAAACCCGCCAGCATTGCGGCCTCGGCAATGCTGATATTTTTCAGGGGCTTGCCGAAATAGGTTTCGCAGGCAGCGGCAAAGCCGTAGGCCCGATTCCCTAGAAAAATCTGGTTCATATAGATTTCCAGAATCTGGTCTTTGCTGAGGTTATGTTCGAGTTTAAAAGTCAGTAATATTTCGTAAATTTTGCGGGTAAAGGTTTTTTCGGACGATAAGTACACATTGCGCGCCACCTGCATGGTGATGGTCGATGCGCCCTGGCTTTTCGAGCGCCCCACATTGGCCGCCGCCGCGCGCACCATGCCCACATAATCCACCCCGCCGTGCTGAAAAAATCGCGCATCCTCGATCGCCAAAATCGCATTTTTCATGACCAACGGAATTTCATTGATGGGCGTCATCGTCCGGTGCTCTTCGCCGAATTCCCCGATCAAGTCCCCTTCGGACGAAAACACCCGCAAAGGAAGCTTGGGGTGGTAATCCTCCAAATCCGAAATATCGGGCAAATTAGGGTAGGCCAGCGCCATCACGATGGCTACCACCAACAGAATCGAGGCCACACCTGCCGCAGCGAGCCCCGCCAGGGACAGAAGCACATAGCCCATCCAGCCCCAAATGGTGCGCGTGTCTGACGCTTTTTTCTTTGCCGGCTTAGCAGATGGAGGAGGAGGCGATTCGGCCATGAATACCAAGGTCTAAAAAGTAAAAACCCAAAGTTACTTTCGCGATGTGCGCAAGGCCTTGGCCAGAAAACTCCCACCGCTGCGCTTTAAACAGCGCCGCAAACAGTGGCAACCCTATGGTAGCGCAGCCGCGAAGGGGAAAAATCTGCAACGATACATGCAAGATTTCCGAGATTTAAATGTACTATTGGCAAATATTATCGAGAAAAAAACTACAGTTTCATCAACAGAGCTTGGAGTCATGGATTTGAAGTCACTCTTTGGTCGACGTCAGGAAGCCATTCTCGGGGTGGACATCAGCGCGTGGGGCATCAAAGTCGTAGGCCTCAGTGGATCCATGGAGCAGCCTGTTTTGGAGCAGCTGGCCAGTATTCGGCTGCCCAGTGGCCATGTTGTTGACGGTCATATAGTCAAGATGCATCAGGTAGCAGAGGCGCTGCGTTCCTTGTTGCAGGAAAACCGGATAAGAGCCCAAAAAGTCGCTTTGGCTTTGCCATCGTCTGCTGTTATCACCAAAAAAATTATGGTGCAAGCCGATTTGAGCCCCGAGGATATGCAGGCGCAGGTCGAGGAAGAGGCGCGGCAATATATTCCTTTCCCTTTGGATGAGGTCAGCCTAGATTTTTGCGCCGTGGGCCCTAACCCACAGCGCGCGGAAATGGTGGACGTGTTAGTTGCCGCAGCCCGCCGTGACCGCGTTCAAAGCCTAGAAGAACTGGTGGAATTGGCCGAACTAGAAGTCAGCGTGGTGGACGTGCAATCCTGTGCTTTGCGTCTTGCGACCAGGCGACTGGTGGACATCCATTTGCCGGCGCAGAAAAACGCGGTGGTACTTTTGCTGAAAGTAGGTGCGGGCCGTACGCTGATGCAGGTGACTGTCGGCGAAGCGATCGTGTATGAACGCGACCTCGCCCTTGGGGGTGATCAGTTGACCCAGCGCATTGCCGCGCACTACCGCTTATCCGATGACGCGGCGGAAACTAAAAAAATCTCTGGCGCATTGCCGCAGGATTTTGAATCATCGGTACTGCTGCCCTATGTTCACGCGACCGCACAGCTGCTGGAGCGCGGCATACAGTTCATCTCTAACAGTGCGCCCTATAGCAAAGTGAGTCAGATTTTTCTAAGCGGCGGCGGTGCCATGCTTCCCGG
>JAEMRG010000005.1:0-22075 GCA_016463455.1 Rhodoferax sp. | reverse complement strand
GGCTTTACGAAGCACAGATCATTGAAACCCAAGGTGTGAAAACTCACATCGATGCGTTGCTCGCGCGTCAAAAGGCGTTTGAAGATATTCAGGCGGATCGCAATTCGCCGGTGCGTTTGCTCTCCGAACTCGCCACCATCCTGCCCCCGGGTGTGGCTCTGAGCAAACTAGCGCAGAAGGACCAGGAAATTACGCTTGAGGGCACCGCACAAACCAATGAGAACTTGTCGCAGTTCCTGGACAAGCTGGGTGAGGGCGGCGCTTGGTTTTCTAGACCTGAACTTCTGGTCAGTGAAGCCCAGCACGTCAACCCTGGCGGGAAATTGCCTGTCAAAGCGTTTAAGTTTTCGGTGAAGGCTACTTTTATGCGCGACCCGGCCGCGTCCGCTGCAGCACTTCCTTCGATTGCAGCATCCGCAGCGGCCCCGTCCAGCGTCCCCAAAGTCTGAGTGCTGTGCATTGATGGCGGAAACTATCCATGAACAAAAACCTTTTAGCTCTATTAGGCGCAAGAATTTGCGCACAGTTTCGCGGCTTAGACTTTGGCAATCCGTCCGCATGGCCACTGGTGCCGCGCGTGTTTTTGTTGGTGGGCTTGTATTGCCTGACCGTAGGCTTATTGTGTTTCTACCCTTTAAGCGATTACGCTCACGAATTACAAAAATCGCTTGACAAGGAACAGGCCTTACGCGCGGAATTTACCGACAAATTGGGCGAGGCCGCTCACCTCCAGGTCTTGAAAAATCAGCGTGACGAAGTTGCGCTGACCGTCAAAGGTTTGGAAAAGCAGTTGCCTAAGAGCACAGAGATGTCCAGTTTGCTTTTTAGCATCAGCCAGATGGGGCGTGACCAGAACCTGCAGCAAGAATTGTTCAAGCCGGAAGCACCGATTTATAAACCGTATTACGCCATCATCCCGGTCACCTTTCGGGCCCATGGCAGCTACCACGATGTCGCCCGCTTTGCCGCCGATGTTGCAAACCTAGGGCGTATCGTCAACCTGGGCAATATGACTATCTGGCCCCGGCCGGAAGGGGCTTTGACCTTGGAAACCACGGTGCGAACCTATCGCCACCTGGACCCGGATGAGCTGGCGGTGCAGGCCAAGCGAGCAGAGGTGGGCAAATGAGATGGCTGTCGCGTGCTGGCTTACTGGTGCTCTGCTGCTTGCTGATGGCTTGCGGGCCCTCGCGCCAGGATGGCTTGCGTCAATGGATGCAAGAACAGCGTCAGGCCGGCGTACCCCGTGCCAGAAGCCTGGCCGCGCCCCAAGTGTTCAAACACTTGCCCTATGCGCAAGGCGAGCGCAAGGACCCGTTCGTCAAGCATTCCTTGCTAGCGCTAGCGAATGCGCAAGCCGAACCGGCAAACCCCGATCTAAGCCTGTCGCAAAAGTCGCGTGCACGCCAGCCCTTGGAAGAGTTTGCCTTGGAGTCCATGCACTTTGTGGGCATGCTGGAAAAGCAAGGGCGTTACGTCGCACTGGTACGCGCCAATGGCATCTTGCATCAGGTGCTTCTCGGCCAGTACATCGGAAAGAACCTCGGCAAGGTATGGCGACTGGATGAATCGGGCATTGCGTTGCGGGAAAGCGCACAAGATGCGGATGGCAAGTGGTTGGAGCGCAATGCTTACCTTCGGCTTCAAGGGAGCAATTGATGACCATAGAGAGCGGTTTGAAACGGGCTGCCGCTTGCACGGCCTGCCTATTGACTTGCCTACTTGGGGCCAGGCTAGCCCTTGCGGAAAACTCGGTAATGGCCGTCACTGCGCAGCGCAACGGCAGTTCCGAGCAAGTGCGCATCGACTTTGCCCAGGAATTGACAGCCTTGCCCAAGGCTTTTGCCACCCACAACCCCGCGCGTATTGTCCTGGACTTCCCTGGCCTTGGCAGTGCCGTAGGCATGGGCCGCATCGCGATGCCCCAGACCTTGGTCGACTCCGCCGTCGTGGCCCAGTCCGGTGCGCGCAGCCGCGTGGTGATTCATTTGCGCCAAGCGGCCAACTACCGGCTGGACGTGGTGGGTAAAAGCCTGCTGGTGGCTTTGGAGCCGATGGGTGGCGCAGCGCCGGCGCAGATGACCACGGCTGTCGCACCCGCAGTAAGCGCGACGCTAAGCGTTCCATCCAGTACGGCGTCCCCGACAGAAGCTGCTGTCCTGCCCCTCACAGTGCCTGCGCCCATGAGCGACATTCAGTTCCGCCGGGGCAGTGACGGGGCCGGGCGTGTGCTCGTGAGCTTGCCGGGTAAATACGTCAGCGCTGATGTGCGCCAGGTGGGCAGCAATTTGGTGATCGACTTGAGCAATGTCAGCCTGCCTGATCGTCTGCGCAAAAGGCTAGACGTGACCGACTTCGCCACGCCCGTCCAATCCATCACCACCGACCAGAACGCGGGGCGCGTGCGTATGCAGATTACAGCGCTGGGTGCGTGGGAACATACCGCTTACCAGACCGATACCGAGTTGGTACTTGAAATTCGCCCGCTGACCCAAGACTCGAAAAAGACCGCGCAAAAAGACGCTTTTACCGGTGAAAAACTATCGCTCAACTTCCAGAGTATCGATGTGCGCCAGGTACTCCAAGTGATTGCCGATTTCACCAACTTCAACGTGGTCGCCTCCGATTCGGTCACCGGAACCCTGACCTTACGGGTGCAAAACGTGCCTTGGGATCAGGTACTGGACATCATCATGCGCAGCAAAGGCCTGGCCATGCGCAAAAACGGCAATGTGTTGTGGGTCGCACCCAAAGAGGAAATCGCCGCCAAAGAAAAGCTGGAGTTTGAATCGCAAATCAGCAATGAAAAAATTGAACCCCTACGTACCCAGTCCTTTCAACTGAACTATGCCAAAGCCTCCGACGTCGCGCCGCAATTGATGGCTGGCGGCGGCGGCGGCGAAGGCGTGGCAGGCCGGATCCTGAGTTTGCGTGGCAGTGTGATTGCCGAGCCACGGACCAACCAGCTCTTCATCACCGACGTGGCGACCAAGCTCGACCAGGTGGCGCAGCTGATCGCCAAGGTGGATGTGCCGGTGCGCCAGGTGCTGATCGAAGCACGGATAGTGGAAGCGAGCAGCGACTTTGCCAAAAACCTGGGCGTCAAATTGGGTGGCTTGGACCTGCGCGCCGCCAAGGGGGGCGAAGGCGGTTTTCAATTGGCGGGTGAAAACCGGATGGCTTTTGGTACTAACTATGCCAATGTTTTGGGCTCCTCGGGCGCGACCACGACCATGGATGCCAGTAGCAACTTTGTCAACCTGCCGGCCGGCGCCTACGCAGGCGCATCAGCGGCCACATTTGCCGTGAGCTTATTCAGTGCCGCATCCAACCGGGTACTGGCCTTGGAATTGTCGGCCCTTGAATCTGACGGGCGCGGCAAAATTATCTCCAGTCCCCGCGTCATCGCTTATGACAAAACCAAGGCCATCATTGAACAAGGCACTGAAATTCCCTACCAAATGGCTACCAGCAGCGGTGCTACGGCCGTCAGCTTCCGCAAAGCCGTGCTCAAGCTCGATGTCGTGCCGCAAATCACCCCAGACGGCAATATCAGCTTAGAGCTGGATGTTTCCAAAGACAGCGTGGGCGCCCTCACCGCATTCGGCCCCTCGATTGATACCAAACATATCAAAACGCAGGTGCTGGTGGACAACGGAGGCACCGTGGTGATTGGAGGCATCTATACCGAAGAGCAACAAGACAGGGACAATAAAGTGCCCTTCTTCGGCGATTTACCCGGCCTGGGCCTATTGTTTCAAAATAAATCCAAAGTTACCAAGAAAAGCGAGACCTTGGTATTTATTACGCCCAAATTAATTAATTAATTACTTGGTGGGCTCGCGCTGATATTTATCTGACCATCCCGCGCAAAGGCGATCTGTTCTTAATCCACCGGACGCGCAGTGCAATTTGCGGTATTTGATCCGCCGGGTTTCAAGGCGTTTTTTGGTCGGTGAATGATTCTAAAATACCTCCACGTGTTTCGATCCTTCTCTTTTAGCATAAGCACGCACGCGCTTCGCCGCATTTCCGGTATTGTTACGGCACATACTATTTTGATCATCCTCGTCGGTCTCCCAGGTTCTGGAAAATCCACCGTAGGTCGGCATTTGGCCCGGCGCCTGCAGCAGCCTTTTCTCGATTCAGACCAGGTCATCGAGGCGCGGCTGGGTTGTTCTATCCGCGAATTCTTTGAATGCGAAGGTGAGACACGATTTCGCGATATTGAGCAGGAAGTGATCGCCCAGCTCTGCGCTCAGGCGCCGGGCGTACTGGCCACCGGAGGCGGTGCCGTTTTGCGAGCCGCCAACCGGGATGCTTTGCGCGCTGCCGGTACCGTGGTGTACTTGCAGTCGCAGCCCGAAGACTTAATGCGCCGCTTGCGCCACGACCATAAGCGCCCCTTGTTACAAGTGGCTGATCCTGTCGCGCGCTTGCGCGATTTGTTTGCCCAGCGTGACCCGCTTTACCGCGAGACGGCGCACCATACGGTCGAAACCGGGCGGCCCTCGGTGTCCAGCCTGTCGCAGTCGATTCTGAGCCAGCTGCACATCACAGCGCCCAGGCGCCTAAACTAAGCGGCTATGACGTCCCCGCTTTTGCACTCCCTCACCATCGCACTGGGCGAGCGCAGTTATCCCATCCAAATTGGCAGTGGCTTACTCTCGCATGCAGATAGCTTTGCCGGCCTGCCGACTGCCAGCGCGGCGCTGATCGTGAGCAATAGCACGGTCGCCCCGCTGTACGCCCAAGCACTGCAAGGCGCTTTGCGACAACACTATGGCCAGGTGTATTTGCTGGTTTTGCCTGACGGAGAAGCGCATAAAGACTGGCAAACCCTCAATTTGATTTTTGACGCGCTGCTGCAAAACGGGTGTGACCGCAAAACCGTACTATTTGCTTTGGGCGGGGGCGTGGTGGGCGACATGACCGGTTTTGCCGCCGCCAGCTATATGCGCGGCGTGCCTTTTGTGCAAGTCCCTACGACACTGCTGGCACAGGTGGATTCCTCGGTGGGCGGCAAGACGGGCATCAACCATCCGCTGGGCAAAAACATGGTGGGCGCGTTTTACCAACCGCAGCGCGTGCTTTGTGATTTGGACACCCTGCAAACCCTGCCCGCGCGCGAGATCAGCGCCGGGCTGGCCGAGGTCATCAAATACGGGCCGATTGCCGACATGGCGTTTTTAGACTGGATCGAAGCCCACATTACCGAACTGGTGGCGCGCGATGTCCACGCCCTAGCCCACGCAGTGCGGCGCAGTTGCGAGATCAAGGCGCAGGTGGTGTCCCAGGACGAACGTGAGGGTGGTTTGCGCGCCATTCTCAATTTCGGGCACACCTTTGGCCACGCCATCGAGGCGGGTCTGGGCTATGGCGATTGGTTACATGGCGAAGCCGTCGGCTGCGGCATGGTGATGGCGGCGCAGCTTTCGCAGGCCATGGGCTTGGTGGACCAGGCCTTTGTGCAGCGCTTGACGCGCTTGATCGGTGCTGCCGGTTTGCCAGTACGCGGCCCGGTGTTGGATGCGGTAGATAACGCTGGGCGCTACCTGGACCTCATGCGCGTGGATAAAAAAGCCGAGGCTGGCACCATCCGTTTTGTATTGATCGACGGGCCGGGCCGCGCCTGCATGCGCGGCGCTGAGGACGCCCTGGTGCGCGCGGTCATCGACCGTTGCTGCGCGGCTTGATGCGCGCGCCCTACGCCAGTGATCCGGCGCGCAGCCGGGGGCGGCGCCACCCGCAAAGCCCGGCGCCCACGCGCAGCGAGTTTCAGCGCGACCGCGACCGCATCGTACATTCCACTGCCTTTCGTCGGCTGGTCTATAAAACCCAGGTGTTTCTCAACCACGAGGGCGATTTATTCCGTACCCGCCTGACGCATTCGCTGGAGGTTGCGCAGTTGGGCCGCTCTATGGCGCGTACCCTGCGACTGGATGAAGATTTGGTCGAGGCCATCGCCCTGGCGCATGACCTGGGCCACACGCCCTTTGGCCATGCTGGGCAGGATGCGCTCGATGCCTGCATGGCCATGCACGGCGGCTTTGAGCACAATTTGCAAAGCCTGCGCGTGGTTGACCATCTGGAAGAACGCTACCCCGAGTTTGACGGCCTGAACCTGTGCTTTGAAACCCGCGAAGGCATCTTGAAACATTGCTCCCGCCACCATGCCGACTTGATCGAAGCCCAAGAGCCCGCCTACGCCGATGGGCAGGGCGGCGTGGGGCTGCGTTTTTTGCGGCGTGCGCAGCCCGGTTTGGAGGCGCAGTTATGCAACCTGGCCGATGAGATTGCCTACAACGCCCACGACATTGACGACGGTGTGCGCTCGGGCTTGATAGTGCTCGAGCAAGTGCAGCAAGTGCCCTTGTTTGCACGCTTTAGCGAGCAGTCCGCGCGCGCGCATCCGCGCCTTACCCACACGCCGCGGCGCTGGTTGTACGAGACGGTACGCCTGATGCTCAGCAGCCAAATTTACGACTTGATGGACAGCACGCAGGCGGCTATCGCCCTGGCCGCGCCTGCGGATGTGCAGGCCGTGCGCGCTTGCCCGCCGCTGGTGCAATTTAGCCCCGCGATGCAGCAGGACACCGCGCAGCTCAAAGCTTTTTTGTTCGCGGCTCTGTACCGCCATCCGCGGGTGCAAGAGACCATGGACAGGGCGCGCCAGGTGGTCAGTGATTTGTTTGAGGCTTATGTGAACGATCCGGCGTCCATGCAATCAAGCGCCGATGCCGCTTTGCCCCCAGCGCAGATTTACCGGCGCGTGGCCGACTATATTGCGGGCATGACCGACCGTTTTGCATCGCGCGAGCACCAACGCCTGACGGGCCGCGTGCTATTGGCATGAAGTCCCCAAGGGATCGCGAAGGCGAAGTGCTGCAGACCACCGAACGCTGGTTGGAGCGTGCGGTCATCGGGCTCAACCTCTGTCCTTTTGCCAAAGCGGTGCATGTCAAAGGGCAGATTCACTATGCGCTGACGTGGTCACAGGAAACAGCGGATATGCTCGACGACCTGACCGTTGCCCTGCACGACCTGCTAGCCCAAGACCCGCAGCATCGCGACACGACCCTGCTCATCGCGCCCAAGGCCTTTCCTGATTTTTGGGACTTCCATGGCTTTGTGCAAAGGGCAGACAAGTTGTTGCGTTCGCTGCACCTGGACTCGGCCTTGCAGATCGCCAGCTTTCATCCGCAGTACGAATTTGCGCAAGCGCCTGCGGGTGACATGGCGCATTACACCAACCGCGCTCCCTACCCGATCTTGCATCTGCTGCGCGAAGACAGCATGGACCGCGCGGTGGCGGCCTATCCCGACGCCGCCTTGATTTATGAGCGCAATATCGCGCGTTTGCGCGACCTGGGTGCGGCGGGCTGGCTTGCGCTGGATGTCGCTGCGCCCGCCCAGCCAATCGAGCGAAGGCCATGAAGTCGAGTGACACGATTGCAGGCAAAGCAGTGCGCGCGGGCAAAGCCGCGCAAGCCGTGTCGCCGGGCGGTCGGCAGGCGGCACGCGATCAACAAGTCGCCGAACTGCTGCGCCCCGGCCAGTCTGTTGCCTTGCTACAGCATTTGCACATACTCACCCGCGAAGGTCAACTCAACCAGGATTCGCGGCGCAAGCTCAAGCAGGTCTATCACCTGTACCAGTTCATCGAAACTTTGTTGCGCGAATTAGCGCAGTCTAGGCTTGCGCGGGACGCGCAAGTTGCTCCGGGATTGAGCGTGGCCGACCACGGTGCAGGCAAGTCCTATTTGGGTTTTATCCTTTACGACTTGTTTTTCAAAAATCTGGACAAGGGCCAGGTCTATGGCATCGAGAGCCGCAGCGACCTGGTGGACAAGTCGCGCGCGCTGGCCGCGCAACTGGGGTTTACGCGCATGCATTTTTTGGACCTGACGGTGGCCGAATCGGCGCATTCGGCTTTGTTGCCACCGCGCATCGATTTGGTTAGCGCCTTGCATGCTTGCGACGGCGCGACCGACGACGCCATTGCCTTTGGCCTGGCCAAACAGGCGCGTGCTTTTGCGCTAGTGCCTTGCTGCCAGGCGGAAGCGGCGCGCTATTTGGGCAGCACCAAAGCGCTGATGCTGTCGCGCACGCCCTTGGCCGAGTTATGGCGCCACCCCTTGCATACGCGCGAACTAGGCAGCCAAATTACCAATGTGCTGCGCTGCCTTTATTTGGAGGCCAATGGCTACCAAGTTACCGTCACCGAATTGGTGGGCTGGGAACACAGCATGAAAAATGAACTCATTTTGGCCCGCTATACCGGCCAAAAAAAGCACTCCGCAGCGCAGCGCATACAGGAAATCGGTGCGCAGTTCGGCCTCAAAGCCCTGGTTGACACGCGCTTTACATGGCGGGCGGAAAATTCATAGGGTAAAGACAAGCTGCTGCGGCGCATCAGAATAGCACGGCGTCGGGGCGACACAAGGGACTGGCGTAGACGCAGTGCGGCGCTAGCGTAAATTTTTTGCATCACAAAAGGGATTTTGATGAAACATAGGATTCAAAGGCTAGGTATCGTGATCTTTGTGGCCGCGCTTGGCGCTTGTGCCACCAGTAGCCCGGATGTCATTAGTCGCAAGGATGCCCAAGTGGCCTCGCAGGTGCAGGACGGTGTGGTTATCAGCATCCGGCCCGTCACGGTCGACGGCAGCCAGACCGGCATGGGTGCAGCCGCAGGCGGTGTCGTGGGCGCCATGGTCGGCAGCGGTGGTAGCAGCATCCAGCGCGAACAAGTCGGTCTGGGCATTTTGGCCGGAGTGGCTGCCGCAGTGGCCGGTAATGCGATAGAGCGTATGGCCACCAGAGAAGAGGCCTTTGAAATCATCGTTCAATTGCGTAATGGCGATCGCCGCGCCATCGTGCAGGCCAAGGGCAATGAAACGCTGTTGGCAGGGGATCCCGTGATCATCGTGACCTCGGGCAACAAAATACGCGTGACCCGGGCTCCGCGCTAAGGCGATAGCGCCGGTCGGCGCTATGGATTAGGGACAGGTTGGGGATAAGATCGGGAAATCCACCCCATCGCCTATGGCCCGCCTCCCCCGCCTTAGCCTGTCCGGCTACCCGCACCACATCATTCAGCGGGGCAACAACCGGCAGGCGATATTTGCCAGCGCCGCCGATTACCGGCATTTGCTGGATTTGTTGCGCACGCATGCCCGCGAATGCCAGGTGGCGGTACATTCCTATGTGCTGATGAGCAACCATTTCCATGTGTTGCTCACCCCCCAGGAGGCCGAAGGCCTGCCCCGCATGATGCAAGCCGTGGGCCGCAGCTATGTGCAATATTTCAACCGCAAGCAAGAGCGTACCGGCACCTTGTGGGAAGGGCGTTACCGCTCCACCGTGCTGCAAACGGAGCGCTATTTGCTGCAATGCATGGCCTATATCGACCTGAACCCGGTGCGCGCGGGCATGGTGGCCGGACCGCAAGACTATGCTTGGTCCTCCTATGCGCACTACACCGGGGTGCGCGTCGATCCTTTGGTCAGTCCGCACCCTCTGTATTGGGAAATGGGCAACACCCCCTTCGCCCGCGAGGCCGCTTACCAGGCCTGGGTGCAATCAGGGGTGGATGGCGTCGCACAGCAAGCCCTGACCGATGCAACCCTCAGCGGTTGGGCGCTGGGTGAGCCGGATTTTGTTGCAGATTTGCAAAAACGTACCGGCCGCCGCATCAGCAAGTCCAAGGCCGGTAGGCCTCCTATGGCGCTGCCCGACATTCCGTAATTGCGGGCTTTATCGCAATATTGCGTAGGGTCGTTGGCACAATTTGTCCCTGAAACCTGCGCTAGGTCGACAAAATTTGATAGAGACAAGCTTATTCGCATTGAATTAAACCTGTCCCTAATTATTTAACATCCTGTTGCTTGCAGATTTAATTGGGTTCTGACCCCAATTATTTTTCAATGGGCGATGTTGCATTGCAGTATGCTTACCGTCTTTTGTAATTTTTCCAGGAGCGGGTTATGACCACGGCGGCCGAGAGGGAGCATCTGCAGCAATTTGGTTTGTATGCGGGGGAGCAAGAGCATGACGCATGTGGTGTGGGCTTTGTGGCGCACATCCGGGGCGAGAAAAGCCACAGCATTGTCAGCAATGCGCTCAAGATTCTGGAAAACCTAGACCATCGCGGTGCGGTGGGCGCAGACAAACTCATGGGCGATGGCGCCGGCATCTTGATTCAATTGCCCGATGCGCTCTACCGCGAAGAAATGGCGGCTCAGGGGGTGCAATTACCCGCCGCTGGCGAATACGGCGTTGGCATGATATTTTTGCCCAAAGAGTGTGCCTCACGTCTGGCCTGTGAGCAGGAAATGGAACGCGCTATCAAGGCCGAAGGCCAGCTGCTGTTGGGCTGGCGCGATGTGCCACTCAATGCCGACATGCCCATGTCCCCCACGGTGCGAGAGAAAGAGCCGGTGATACGCCAGGTGTTTATCGGACGCGGTAACGACGTGATCGTGCAGGACGCGCTCGAGCGCAAGCTCTATGTCATCCGAAAAACCGCCAGCGCGGCGATTCAGCACCTCAACCTCAAGCACAGCAAGGAATACTATGTTCCCAGCATGTCCAGCCGCACGGTGATCTACAAAGGTTTGCTGCTGGCCGACCAGGTGGGCACCTACTTCAAAGACTTGGAAGATGCGCGCTGCGTCTCGGCATTGGGCCTGGTGCACCAGCGCTTTTCCACCAACACCTTTCCCGAATGGCCGCTGGCCCACCCTTACCGCTATGTGGCGCATAACGGCGAAATCAACACCGTCAAAGGCAATTACAACTGGATGAAAGCCCGCGAAGGCGTGATGTCCTCGCCGGTGCTCGCCGCCGACCTGAAAAAGCTTTATCCGATCAGCTTTGCCGGTCAGTCCGACACCGCCACGTTTGACAACTGTCTGGAATTGCTGACCATGGCCGGCTACCCCATTAGCCAGGCGATGATGATGATGATCCCCGAGCCGTGGGAAAACCACAGCACCATGGACGAGCGTCGCCGTGCTTTTTACGAATACCACGCCGCCATGCTCGAGCCTTGGGATGGCCCGGCTTCCATCGTCTTTACCGATGGCCGTCAGATCGGCGCCACGCTGGACCGCAATGGTTTGCGCCCCTCGCGCTACTGCATTACCGACGATGATTTGGTGATCATGGGCTCAGAATCCGGCGTGCTACCGGTGCCAGAAAACAAAATCGTGCGCAAATGGCGTTTGCAGCCAGGAAAAATGTTCCTGATCGACCTGGAACAAGGCCGCATGATCGATGACGAAGAGCTCAAATCGGGTTTGGCCAATAGCCGTCCCTACAAGCAGTGGATTGAAAACCTGCGTATCAAGATCGACCATGTGGCTAGAGGTGAAGCGGTGCCGCTTGTATCGCCCCATGCGGCCAGCTTGCTCGACCGCCAGCAAGCTTTTGGCTATACCCAAGAAGACCTGAAATTCCTGATTGCTCCCATGGCCAGTCTGGGTGAAGAGGCCTTGGGCTCGATGGGCAACGACAGCCCCTTGGCCGTTCTGAGCGATAAAAACAAGCCGCTGTACAGCTACTTCAAACAGCTGTTCGCCCAAGTCACCAACCCGCCTATCGACCCGATTCGCGAAGCCATCGTGATGTCCTTGGTGTCTTTTGTGGGCCCCAAGCCCAATTTGTTGGACATCAACCAGGTGAACCCGCCGATGCGCCTGGAAGTCTCGCAGCCTGTGCTCGACTTCACCGACATGGCCAAGTTGCGGGACATAGAGCGCCACACCCAGGGCAAGTTTCGCAGCTATACCCTGGACATCACTTACCCGCTGGCCTGGGGCCACGAAGGCGTGGAGGCCAAACTTGCTTCGCTATGCGCCGAGGCGGTTGATGCCATCAAGAGTGGCAACAACATCCTGATCGTCAGTGACCGCGCCATGGGCGCCACCCAGGTCGCCATACCTGCTTTGTTGGCTTTGTCCGCCATCCACCAGCACCTGGTGCTCGAAGGCTTGCGCACCACGGCTGGGCTGGTGGTGGAAACAGGCAGCGCGCGTGAGGTGCACCACTTCGCGGTGCTTGCAGGCTACGGCGCCGAAGCGGTACACCCCTACCTGGCGATGGAAACACTGGTGCAGATGAGCGAGGGCCTGCCCGGTGCGCTCAGTGCCGACAAAGCCATCTACAACTATGTCAAAGCCGTGGGCAAAGGCCTGTCCAAAATCATGTCCAAGATGGGTGTCAGCACCTACATGAGTTACTGTGGCGCGCAGTTGTTCGAGGTAATCGGTCTGACCAGCGAAACCGCACGTAAATACTTCACCGGTACGCCCAGCCGTGTCGAAGGCATCGGCGTTTTTGAAATCGCCGAAGAAGCCATACGCACCCACAAACTAGCCTTCGGCAAAGACCCGGTGCTGGCCCACGCCCTGGATGCCGGTGGTGAATACGCCTGGCGCGTGCGCGGCGAAGAGCATATGTGGACGCCCGACGCGATCGCCAAGCTGCAACACAGCACGCGTGCTAACAACTGGGGCACTTACAAAGAGTACGCCCAAATCATTAACGACCAGACGCGCCGGCAACTCACCTTGCGCGGCCTGTTTGAATTTCGCATCGACCCGGCCAAAGCCATCTCCATCGACGAGGTGGAGCCCGCTGCTGAAATCGTCAAGCGCTTTGCCACCGGCGCGATGTCACTGGGCTCTATTTCTACTGAGGCGCACAGCACGCTGGCAGTGGCCATGAACCGCATCGGCGGCAAGAGTAATACCGGTGAAGGTGGTGAAGACCCGCTGCGCTATCGCAACGAACTCAAAGGCATTCCGATCAAGCAAGGTCAGACCATGTCCGACCTCTTGGGCAAGGAAATTTTCGAGGTCGACTATGCATTGCAAGCAGGCGACTCGATGCGCTCCAAAATCAAGCAGGTGGCTTCGGGCCGCTTTGGCGTGACGGCGGAATACCTGGTCAGCGCCGACCAAATTCAGATCAAGATGGCCCAAGGCGCCAAGCCCGGAGAAGGCGGGCAGTTGCCTGGCAGCAAAGTGTCCGAATACATCGGCAAACTGCGCTATTCCGTCCCCGGTGTGGGCCTGATCTCGCCGCCCCCGCACCACGATATTTATTCCATCGAAGACCTGGCGCAATTGATTCACGACCTGAAAAACGTCGCTCCCCATTCCGACATCAGTGTCAAGCTGGTCTCCGAAATTGGCGTGGGCACGGTGGCGGCCGGTGTGGCCAAATGCAAGGCCGACCATGTGGTGATTGCCGGCCATGACGGCGGCACCGGTGCCTCGCCCTGGTCGTCGATCAAACACGCGGGCAGCCCCTGGGAAATCGGCCTGGCCGAGACGCAGCAAGTGCTGGTACTCAACCGTTTGCGCAGCCGCATCCGGGTGCAGGTGGACGGCCAGATGAAAACCGGCCGCGACGTGGCCATTGGCGCCTTGCTCGGCGCCGATGAGTTTGGCTTTGCCACTGCGCCGCTGGTAGTAGAGGGCTGCATCATGATGCGCAAATGCCATCTCAACACCTGTCCGGTCGGTGTGGCTACGCAAGACCCGGTGCTGCGCAAAAAATTCTCTGGCAAGCCCGAGCATGTGGTGAATTACTTTTTCTTTGTGGCTGAAGAAGTGCGCCACATCATGGCGCAGTTGGGCATACGCAAGTTCGACGATTTGATTGGCCGCGCTGATCTGCTGGACATGCGTAAGGGCATCGACCATTGGAAGTCCAGCGGACTGGATTTCAGCCGCCTGTTTGCGCAGCCGCAAGTGCCTGCCAGCGTATCCCGTTTCCAAAATGAAGCGCAGGACCATGGCCTGGAAAATGCGCTGGACGTGCGTCTGATCGAAAAAAGTCGCGCCGCTATCGACAAAGGCGAAAAAGTACAGTTTATGGAAGCGGCGCGCAATGTGAATCGCTCGGTGGGAGCCATGCTGTCGGGCGCGATTACCAAGGTGCACCCTGAAGGCCTGCCGGATGACAGTATCCGTATCCAGCTCGAAGGCACGGGCGGACAGTCCTTTGGCGCCTTTTTGTGTCGCGGTGTGACGCTGTACCTGATTGGCGATGCCAATGACTACACCGGCAAGGGCCTGTCCGGCGGACGCGTGGTGGTGCGCCCGAGTATTGATTTTCGGGGTGAAGCCATCCGCAACACCATTGTGGGCAATACCGTGATGTACGGCGCTACCAGCGGCGAAGCCTTTTTCAGCGGCGTAGCCGGTGAGCGCTTTGCGGTACGCCTGTCTGGTGCAACGGCGGTCGTCGAAGGTACCGGCGACCATGGCTGCGAGTACATGACGGGCGGCACTGTGCTGGTGCTAGGTAAGACCGGGCGCAACTTTGCCGCCGGTATGAGCGGGGGCATCGCCTATGTTTATGACGAGGACGGCCAATTCGCCAGCCGTTGCAATACCGCCATGGTCAGCATGGAGTCGGTGCTAAGCAGTAAGGAGCAAGAGGCGCAGATCGACAAAGCCGTGTGGCACCGAGGCCAATCCGACGAAGCGCAGTTACGCAAATTGCTGGAGGACCACAACCGCTGGACCGGCAGTAAGCGCGCCCGCGAATTACTGGATCAATGGGACAGCGCACGCGGCAAATTCGTTAAGGTGTTCCCGCTGGAATACAAGCGGGCGTTGGGCGAAATTCATGCCAAAAAATCCGCTGTGGCGCAGGCTCCAGCAGCGACCAAGACCAAGCGCAGCGCAGCGGTGTAAGCGCGCTTTACCGACTACACAGGACTAGCATCATGGGAAAAATTACCGGATTCATGCAGTTTGCGCGGGTGCACGAGGGCTATGCCCCAGTGCCGGAGCGCATCAAAAATTACAAAGAGTTTGTGATTGGCCTGGATGACCACCAAGCCAAGACCCAAAGCGCGCGCTGCATGGATTGCGGCACGCCGTTTTGCAACAACGGCTGCCCGGTCAACAACATCATTCCAGACTTCAATGAGTTGGTATTTCGCGAGGACTGGAAAGCGGCTATCGAGGTCTTGCACAGCACCAATAATTTTCCCGAGTTCACTGGCCGTATCTGCCCCGCGCCTTGCGAGGCGGCGTGTACGCTGAATGTGAATGACGATGCGGTGGGTATTAAGTCTATTGAGCACGCCATCATCGACCGCGCCTGGGCGGAAGGCTGGGTGCAGGCCCAGCCTGCCGCACAGCAGACGGGCAAAAAAGTCGCGGTTATCGGTTCTGGCCCCGCCGGTCTGGCGGCGGCGCAGCAACTTGCACGTGTCGGCCATGCAGTCACCGTGTTTGAAAAAAATGACCGCGTCGGCGGCTTGCTGCGCTACGGCATCCCTGATTTCAAAATGGACAAGGGCCACATCGACCGGCGCATGGCGCAGTTGCAAGCTGAAGGTGTGACCGTGCGCACTGGCGTGCTGGTGGGCGAGTGGGCCAAGGATTCCAAAGTCACCAACTGGGCCAAAGAAACTGTGTCCGCAGCGCAATTGCAAAAAGACTTCGATGCGGTGTTGCTCGCTGGTGGTTCGGAGCAGTCGCGTGATTTGCCGGTGCCGGGCCGCGAGCTCGAGGGTATTCATTTCGCCATGGAGTTTTTGCCCCAGCAAAACAAAGTCAATGCCGGTGATAAATTTCCCGGCCAATTGCGTGCCGACGGCAAGCATGTCATCGTGATTGGCGGCGGCGATACCGGTTCGGACTGCGTAGGCACGAGCAACCGCCATGGCGCAGCCAGCGTCACCCAGTTTGAAGTCATGCCGCAGCCGCCCGAAGTGGAAGACCGGCCCCTCACCTGGCCTTACTGGCCCCTGAAGTTGCGCACCAGTTCCAGCCACGAAGAAGGCTGCGTGCGCGAGTTCGCGGTGTCCACCAAGTCCTTTGCCGGTGAAAAAGGCAAAGTCAAAACCCTGACTACGGTGCAAGTGGAAATGAAAGCGGGTAAGTTGCTGGAAGTGGCTGGTACGGAAAAAACCTACCCGGCTGATTTGGTGCTGCTGGCTATGGGCTTTGTGCATCCGGTGGCCAGCGTGCTAGACGCTTTCGGCGTAGTCAAGGACGGCCGGGCTAACGCCAAAGCGTCTACCGAAGGCGCTAGCGCCTATGTCACCAATCTCCCTAAGGTGTTTGCCGCCGGCGATATGCGCCGGGGTCAGTCACTGGTCGTATGGGCGATCCGCGAGGGGCGCCAGGCGGCACGCGCGATCGATGAATTTTTGATGGGCACCAGCGAGCTGCCGCGCTAGGCGCATGCCCGCGTGTGTAAATCTTAGTAAATGTCGGGCCCAAGTACTCGCTCAGACTGCCATAGTGCGGGTTTGACGTTGGCCTAGCACTTATGATGCGGGCCTACCCCATCGCACCATGCCTGCCGCCTCCGATCCCCTTGTACGCATTGACAATTTGAGCTTCGCTTACCACGAACGCCTCATTTTGGATGGCACTAGCTTCAGCGTGCCTCGGGGTAAAGTGACGGCGCTGATGGGCGCCAGCGGCGGCGGCAAAACCACCTTGCTGCGCCTGATCGGCGGGCAGATCCGGGCCCAAAGAGGTCGGGTGCTTTTTGATGGCCAGGACATCTGCGCTATGGAGCAGAGCGCTTTGTACGCAGCGCGCCGGCGCATGGGCATGCTGTTTCAGTTTGGCGCCTTGTTTGCAGACCTATCGGTTTTTGACAATGTGGCTTTCCCCCTGCGCGAACACACTACGCTGCCCGAGCCGCTCATTCGTGATATCGTGTTAATGAAGCTGCAGGCCGTGGGCCTGCGTGGTGCGCGCGACCTGATGCCCAGCGAAGTCTCCGGCGGTATGGCCAGGCGCATTGCCTTGGCGCGCGCGATAGCGCTCGACCCGGAACTGGTGATGTATGACGAACCTTTTTCCGGCCTGGACCCGATTTCCCTGGGTACCTCAGCGCATTTAATTCGCCAGCTCAATGACACCATGGGCCTGACCAGTATTTTTGTGTCCCACGAATTGGAACAAACCTTTGGTATTGCCGACCATGTGGTGATTTTGGCCAATGGCCGTGTCGCCACCGAGGGCACACCCCAGCATGTGCGCGAAAGTACCGACCCCTTGGTCTACCAGTATGTGCACGCGCTGACCGATGGCCCGGTGCGCTTTCACTACCCCGCGCCAGAAATGGCGCAAGACTTTGGCATGGAGCCTGCGCCATGATGGCCCAAGCCCTGCGCAATCTGGGTTTTGCGGTGCGCGAAAAGTTGGCGCACATTGGCTACGGCGCGCGCTTGTTTGTGCGTTTGTTGTTTACCTTGCGGTCAAGTTTGCAGCGCTTTGGGCTGATCCGCGACCAGATCCATTTTTTGGGCAATTACTCGCTGGTCATCATTGCGTTTTCCGGTCTGTTTGTCGGCTTTGTGTTTGGTTTGCAGGGCTACTACACCTTGCAGCGCTATGGCTCGTCCGAGGCCCTGGGCCTGCTGGTGGCGCTCAGCTTGGTGCGCGAGTTGGGGCCCGTCGTCACGGCTTTGCTTTTCGCCGGGCGTGCCGGTACCTCGCTCACCGCAGAAATAGGTTTGATGAAAGCCGGCGAACAAATCAGCGTCATGGAAATGATGGCGGTGGACCCCGTGCTGCGCGTACTGGCGCCGCGTTTTTGGGGCGGCGTGATCGCCATGCCCTTGCTCGCCGCAGTGTTCAGCGCCATGGGTATTGTGGGCGGCTGGGTCGTCGGCGTGGTGATGATAGGTGTGGATTCGGGCTCCTTTTGGAGCCAGATTCAGGGCGGCGTGGACGTCTGGCGTGATGTGGGCAATGGCATCATCAAGAGCATCATCTTTGGTTTTGCCGTTACCTACGTCGCACTCTTGCAGGGCTACGTCGCGCAAGCCACGCCCGAAGGGGTGGCCAGCGCCACCACCCGCACCGTGGTCATGGCCTCTTTGTCGGTGCTGGTGATGGACTTTGTCTTGACCGCCTTGATGTTTACGATTTAGCGACCGCTTATCCAGAAAGAATTCGCATGCAACGTTCAAAAAATGATCTGTGGGTTGGCCTGTTTGTGCTCATTGGCGCAGTCGCCATTTTGTTTCTGGCCTTGCAGTCAGCCAATTTGCTCAGCCTCAATTTCCAGTCCACCTACAAAGTGACGGCCAAGTTCGATAACGTGGGCGGCCTCAAAGCCAAAGCAGCGGTGCGCAGCGCGGGGGTGGTAGTGGGGCGGGTGGAAAAAATTGTGTTCGACGATAAAAGTTTTCAGGCCCAGGTACATATTGCGATGGAAAGCCGTTACCGTTTCCCCAAAGACAGCTCGCTCAAAATTCTGACCAGCGGCTTGCTCGGAGAGCAATACCTGGGTATTGAGGCGGGCGCCGAGGAAGCGATTTTGGCCGCTGGCGCCATGATCACCACCACCCAATCGGCGGTGGTACTCGAGAGCCTGATTAGCCAGTTTTTGTATAGCAAAGCCGCAGCCAGCGCCGGGCCCAAAGAAGCAGACTAATGCGTAGTTTTTATTTCCTTGGCCGCTTGCGGTCTTGGGCCTGTATGGTGGCCCTCGCCTGTGCTTCGACGGGGGCCTGGGCGCAAACGGCTAAGCCGGCAAATTTGGTAGATCCTTTCGAAGGTATCAATCGCAGCATCTACGCTTTCAATGAAGTGCTCGATCTTGCGGTGATGCGCCCCGTAGCCATTGCTTACACCGAGTTGCTGCCGCGCTGGATGCGCAATAGCGTTACCCATTTTTTTGGCAACCTGGCCGATGTCTGGTCGATACCGAACAATGCATTGTCATTGCGGCCCAAGGCCACGGTGGACAGCATCAAGCGCGTGGCAATCAACAGCACAGTGGGCTTGCTCGGCTTGGTCGACGTGGCCAGCACGCTGGACATCGACAAGCATCCGGCCGATTTCGGCCTGATGCTCAACCGCTGGGGCGTGCCCTCCGGGCCTTTTGTCGTGGTGCCCTTGCTGGGCCCTCGTACTCTGATCCAGGTCGTGGTCTATCCCCTGGACTGGAGGGGCAACCTGGCCAACCATGTGGATGATGTGGTGCTGCGTGACCTGATGATGGCTGTTAGCTTTACCGATTTGCGGGCTAGCTACTTGCAGGCTGAAGATGTCGTCAATGCGGTAGCCCTGGATCAGTATTCCTTTAAGCGTGATTCCTATTTGCAGCGTAGGGTCTATCTGCAAAACGATGGGGAAAGCGCAGGTAGCATGGATGATCGACCGTAGAATCCGCCCAAATGCGGTAAAGGCAAGGGCCAACCGTGATTACGGCTACATGAGGGGAGAAAAAAATGAGTTTTCGATATTTCAAGCAGCTAGGTGTAGTACTGATGCTCCTCGGGGGTGCGCTGTCGGCTGGAAGTGTCAGGGCCCAGGATGAGGCCGCTGATGTCTTTATCAAGCGCATGTCCACCGAGGTGTTGGACGTCATCAAAGCGGACAAGTCCATGCGTGGCGCCGACATTGCAAAAGTGGTTGCACTGGTGGACACGCGCATCATGCCGCATGTGGATTTTCAGCGTATGACGGCTTCGGCCATCGGCCCGGGCTGGCGCCAGGCGACGCCTGAGCAGCAAAAACGCTTGCAAGAAGAGTTCAAAATTCTGCTGGTGCGCACCTACGCCGGGGCCTTGTCCCAAATCAGCGACCAGGTCATTGCCATGAAGCCTTTGCGCGCTGCGCCCGAGGACAAAGAAGTGGTGGTGCGCAGCGAAGTGCGCGGCAGCGGCGAGCCGATTCAGTTGGATTACCGGCTGGAAAAGACCCCGGGTCAGGGCTCCGGCTGGCGGATTTTCAATATCAACGTCATGGGCGTTTGGTTGGTCGAAACGTACAAAAGCCAGTTTGCTCAGGAAATCAACGCCAAGGGCGTGGACGGCCTGATCGAATCGCTGGCAGCGCGTAATAAAACTAACAGCAAAAAGAACTGACTTGCTCGCCTTACCCGCCACTCTGACCCATGCCCAGGCCGGCCTCTGCCTGGTGCAGTTGGCTGCCGGTATTGCAACCGGTCCCAAGCAGGTGGTGCTCGATGCGCAGCCCTTACAGGATTTCGATTCTTCTGCGTTGGCGGTTTTGCTGGAGCTGCGCCGCGCTTGCCTGCGTCTGGGTAAGCAATTGCACATCGAAGGCGCGCCTGAGCGACTAATGCATTTGGCCGCTCTCTATGGGGTGCGTGCTTTGCTCGAAGGCGGCGATCAAGCAAGCGCTGCAAGCTTGGAAGCCACGCCGGTTTAGGCCTTTGGCCCGGCCACAGAGGGCTGCTAGGCCTGCGGGCGTAAAATCCCGCGTTTATGCCTGCCATTTCTTTCCAGTCGATTTCCAAGGCGTATGCCTCGCCCAAAGGCCCGCCGGGCAGCAAATTCCTAGCCGTTGACCAGGTCAGTCTGGATATTGAGCAAGGCGAGTTTTTCGGTTTGCTCGGCCCCAACGGCGCTGGCAAAACCACCATGATCAGCATGCTCGCCGGTCTGACCCGGCCCAGCGCCGGCAGCGTCAGCGTCCTTGGCAGCGATGTGCAGCGCGACTACGCACAGGCCCGGCGCAAACTTGGTGTGGTGCCGCAAGAGCTGGTGTTTGACCCTTTTTTCAATATCCGCGAAGCCTTGCGTATCCAGTCAGGCTATTTCGGTGTGCGTAATAACGAGGCCTGGATTGACGAATTGCTGGAGAGCCTGGGCCTGGCCGACAAAGCCCAGGCCAATATGCGCCAGTTGTCGGGCGGCATGAAGCGGCGTTTTTTGGTGGCGCAAGCCCTGGTGCACAAGCCGCCGGTCATTGTGCTGGACGAGCCGACGGCCGGGGTGGATGTGGAATTGCGCCAAACCTTGTGGCAATTCATTGCAAAACTCAATAAGCAAGGCCATACCGTTTTGCTAACGACCCATTACCTGGAAGAGGCCGAGGCCCTGTGCGGCCGCATCGCCATGCTCAAGTCTGGGCGCATTGTGGCCCTGGACCACACCAGCGAACTGCTCAAAGCCGCCTCTAGCAATGTGCTGCGCTTCAAAGTTGAGGGCATGCTGCCCGAGGCCTTGCGCACGCAGGCGCGTGTTACCGGGCGCATCGTGCAGTTTCCAGCGCATGATGCGCTGGAGATCGAACGCTATCTGGCAGCCGTACGCGAAGCCGGCCTGCACGCCGAGGACGTTGAAATCCGCAAAGCCGATTTGGAAGACGTGTTTTTGGACGTGATGCAAAAACATTCGGGCAAAGCCAGCCAGTCGGCGACCGGCACCGCAGGAGCAGCAGCATGAACGGCTGGCAAACCTTGCTTTACAAAGAAGTGCTGCGTTTTTGGAAAGTCGCTTTCCAAACCATCGCCGGCCCGGTGCTCACCGCCATGTTGTATTTGCTGATCTTCGGCCACGCTTTGGAAGACCATGTGAAGGTGTATGACCAGGTCAGCTACACGGCCTTTTTGGTGCCCGGCCTGGCGATGATGAGCCTTTTGCAAAACGCCTTTGCCAATAGCTCGTCTTCGCTCATCATGAGCAAGGTTATGGGCAATCTGGTGTTTATCCTGCTCACGCCCTTGTCCTACTGGCACTGGTTTGTGGCCTATGTGGGCGCTGCCGTAGTGCGCGGCCTGGTGGTGGGCTTGGGGGTCTATGCGATTGCTTCGTTTTTCACGCAAATCAGCTTTGCCCAGCCGCTGTTTATTTTCCTGTTTGCGGTCATGGGCGCGGCCATGATGGGCACACTGGGGCTGATTGCCGGCCTGTGGGCTGAGAAGTTTGACCAGCTGGCGGCATTTCAAAACTTCGTGATCATGCCCATGACTTTTTTAAGTGGCGTGTTTTATTCCATTCACTCGCTGCCACCGTTCTGGCAAATTGTCAGCCATTGCAATCCCTTCTTTTACATGATTGATGGTTTGCGCTACGGTTTTTTCGGCGTCAGCGATGTATCGCCCTGGTTAAGCCTGTCAGTGGTCGGCGGCGCCATGCTGATGGCCTTTGCGATTGCCCTGTATTTGCTGCGCACCGGTTACAAAGTCCGCAGCTAAAACTTTATTTTTTTATGACCGCAGAACAACTCCAAGCACTGATTACTTCTGGCCTGCCTTGCACCCATATTGCGCTGGAAGGTGACGGACGCCATTGGTATGCCACGATTGTGTCGGACGCCTTCGA
>JAEMRG010000404.1 GCA_016463455.1 Rhodoferax sp. | reverse complement strand
TTGGGAGATGTCAATCAAATATTGGCTTGACTAAAGACCATGCCAAAACCCAAGGCATCAAGGTCAAAAAGGGCTTGTTCCCTTGGACCGCTACAGGCCGCGCCATTGCCAACGGCCGCGACGAAGGCGTGACCAAACTGCTGTTTGACGACTCACCCGAAGCAGGATCAGCAGACGGCCATGGTAGTTGCACGGACTTGGCCGCTAATGCGCAACTGCCCATCGGTCCGGTGCTGCTGGTCGCCAGCACGGTGCGCACCCGCTGGGCCGCCACGATGGCAGCGGCACTACTGCGCGAACACGGCGCCCCTCAGGTGCTCTTGCTGGCAATGCATTTGCAGCCTTGAGGCATGATCGGAGGTAACTTTTGAGCGATGACACGATGAGCGACGACACACAAGGCACCCCCCTGCAGCAGGAAGCCCGACTTTGGCAAGACGACCACTGGACGGCCCAGGTCATCAAAAACGAGGACGACGATGGCTGGGCGGTGGCGATGTTCAAAGCCGGTGCTTCCGAACCGGCGCTGGTCGGCCCCTGGACCATGGGCCGTGACAAGAAGAACCCCAAGCCGCTGGACGGCACGGCCTTCATCACGCTGGTCAAAACCGCCAGTGAGTTTGTGCGCCGCAGCGAGCAGCAATTGCACACGCAGCTCAACCAAAGCGTGACGGTCAACGGGCAGAGCAGCCGCGTCACGGTGCTGCTGCGCATCGTGCCCGATGAGGACAATCCCTATGCCTTACTGAGCGCGCAAGACGAAGGCGGTGACGAGTTGGCCGAAGTGAAAGTGGATGCCGGTTTCAAGCTCAACCGCCAAACGGCCCAAGCCTGGGTGGATGCGGACTTTGCCAAGCCAGGCAGTGGGCGTCGTTGAGCTTCGGTCGCACAAGTCAACTGCGCCCGGTTGAATCCATCGGCATGGCTGAGGCGAGTCGCTAACGCTCAATCGCCAGCTGTGTAGAATCTTTCTGATAGTCACATCTGACTACCTACCAATGGAGCTTGTCATGCCAGCTGTTCCTGCCAGTATTCCCACCAGCCTCAAACTGCCCGGCGCACTCAAGCTGCAGCTCGAAGAAGATGCCAAGCAAATGGGCATGAGCCTGCATGCTTTCATGGTGAGCACACTGGCCGATGCCGCGCAGCGCAAGCGCTTGCGGCAAACATTTGCACAAGACTCGGCCGATGCGCTGGCGGTCATGAAGGCCACCGGTACAGGTCATGCGCTGGCGGATGTTCGGGTTTATTTTTCTCAATTGAAAGAACATCGTCAGGGGCAGAGCGCGCCGCCAGCACTCTTGCAACCGAAAAAAATGGGCTGAGGTGTGAGCACCGTATTTCTGAGCCCAGCGGCATTTCAGGATTTGGTGCGCCTGGAAATGTTTTTACACGAGTCAGAAGACCCCTTGGCCGGGGAGCTGCTCGATTTCATCCTGGATGCGCTCGAAGTGTTAACGCATCAACCCGGCATTGGCCGCCCGGTAGAAGATGGTTTGCGTGAACTGATCATCTCCCGCAGGCGCAGCGGCTATTTGGCGCGCTATGCCTGGGACCATGTCCTGGACCGGGTCTTGGTCGCCCGCATTCGCCACCAGCGAGAAGTTGGCTATACCGAAGAAGAGGTTTGAGGCGGTTCAAGTCGCCCCTTTGTACACCCGCGGCGCCAATGCGCAGCTTGGTGAGCGATGCTGTTGTGGGTAC
>JAEMRG010000004.1:4521-27179 GCA_016463455.1 Rhodoferax sp. | reverse complement strand
TGGGTTTGGACAACATCGCCGCCAGCATCGGCGAAGAGCGCGAAACCATTGAGGACGTGATCGAGCCCTACCTGATTCAACAAGGCTACCTGCAGCGCACGCCGCGCGGACGCATCGCCACCTTGGCGGCCTACCGGCATCTAGGCGTGGCGGCACCGGCTGGGCAGGCGCCGGATTTACTGACCTAGGGAAAGAGACCCAAGCCGCCCAGCAGCGCCAAGGCTGCAACTTGCACGGCCAAGGTTTCCAGGGCGCGCAAGCGGCCTTGCAAATAGCCACCCATGGCCCACGCGGCAGCGCACAATGCGGCGCAAAACAGGGCCGCGTGTTGCCAGGGCATGGCATCGGCATGCCACAAATAGACGGTGCTCGCTGCCATCAGGCCAATGCACTGCAGGCTGGAAAACCTGCGTTGCCCGCGGTCCAAGGGCGGGTCAAAGCGCTGCACTTGGCCGATGTCAAAGGCGGGCTTGGGCAGGGCCCCGACGGGCTGCCAGCCCGGCGGCTTGAACCAGACCGCCAACTTATCGCGCCAGCGCGGCGTGCGCCAGGCGGTGGCAGCTAAACCAGCATAGACCTCCAGATTGGCCCACAAAGGGTCCCAGCTATTGAGCGGTGTGCGGGTGCCATAGACGCAGCGTTCATCTTCTTCTTGGAAGGTGCCAAACAAGCGGTCCCACACGACCAAGATACCGCCGTAGTTGCGGTCCACATAGCCCTCATTAACAGCGTGGTGCACCCGGTGGTTGCTGGGTGAACAAAACACGCGGTCAAACCAGCCCAGCTTGCCCACATGCTCGGTATGCACCCAGAACTGGTAGAGCAAATCCACCAGCGCCACGATGCCAAACAACAGCGGCGGCACGCCTAGCAGCGCCAGCGGCAGGTAAAAAACCCAACCCAGCAGTCCGCCACTAGCGGTCTGGCGCAAGGCGGTGGACAGGTTGTATTCCTGGCTTTGGTGGTGCACCACGTGCGCGGCCCAGAAAACAGCCACCTCATGCCCGGCGCGGTGCAGCCAGTAGTAACACAAGTCATACAGCAACAAGGCCCCGAGCCAGCCGTACCAATGGTTCCACACATCGGCGTCTGGAAACAATGCAATGCGCTCAAACACCCAGGCATAAGCCGCAATGCCGATGAACTTGGCCAGCACCCCCACTACCTGGCTGAGCAGGCCAAGGCTCAGGCTGTTGAGCGTGTCACTAAAAGCGTAACTACTGCGCGCGCGCGCACCGGCGCTGCGTTTGCGCCGATCCCACCAAAGCTCCAAGGCCATAGCGGCCAGAAACACCGGAAATGCAAAAACAATGATTTTGGACATAAGCCTATTGTGCGCAATCCACCGCAATAAGGCAGCGGGAAAAACCCTGCACCAAAACGCCTATGCGCCTAGGCAGCAAATTCATCGCGCGGGCCTTCGTCCAAGTGTCCCGTGTCCGCCCAGCCCACCAAGGTCAGGGCTTGGGGCGTCCAGAGCAAGCGGTTGATGGCGCAATTGCTCAGGTCCCAGGTGCGCGCTGCGCTTATGCCCTGGCCGGTGGCCAGGCGGTAGAACACGTCCAGCACACCGCCATGCGTCACGATGGCAATATGCTCGCCTGGGTGCGCTGCGGCAATGGCGCTTAGCGCGGCGTGCACGCGTTCAAACACCTGGGTTTGGCTTTCGCCACCGGGCGGCGCCCAGGCCGGTTCGCGCTGTTTCCAGCGCAATGCCTCCTCGGGATGCAAGTCATCCACTTGCGCATAGGTTAGGCCTTCAAAGCGGCCAAAACAACGCTCGCGCAAGCCCGGGTGGGTGCGGATGTCGGGCAGCGCGATACCACACTGCCGGGCAATCGCCTGCGCGGTGTGGTGGGCGCGGCAGAGGTCGCTGCTGTAAATCACTTGCAAAGCGCTACCGGCCAAGGCCGCGCCCGCGCGCTCGGCCTGCCAGCGGCCCAAGTCGTTCAGATCAATATCAAGCTGCCCTTGCAAACGCGTGACGGCATTCCAGGCGGTTTCGCCATGGCGTACCGCCGTAATGCGGGTGGGCGACTCGCTAGCTACGGCGTTGCTACTCATGGGCGCAGTGCCATGCCGCCAGGGCCGATTTCCACCTTGACGCTGCTGGGGCCGGAGGCGCCCTGCGGAAAATCGCGCATCGCAGCGAGGAGCACCGCGGGCAGGATCTGGGCCTGGTCGTTCCAGGGGCCGGTGTGCTGCGCCGAGGCCTCGTACACCACCTCGCGGCTGAGCGCATCACGCACCAGCACCTGGACCTGGAAGCGGTACAGCATGGGCTCCAGCGGAAAGAAGAAGGGATGTGCTCCCCAACCCGGGCCACCCGCAAATCCACCCCAACGCCGCCTGAAAACCGGCTCATTGGGCAGCACTTGCTCAGTGGCCACGCCCCATTGCACCGTATAGCGCGGCGCTTGGCTGACCAGCGTCAAGCCCACCCGCTGCAAAACCGGCTGCGCCCACTGTTCACGCTGCGACTGCGCCGGCGCATCGGCTTGCTGCGAGGGCAGACGCTCAAACTGGTAGCTTGAGGCAGCCAAGTCCGGCGCGCCGCTGCGAAAGCTGCGTACCTCGCTGTCGATAAGCCGGGTGCTGGCGCAGCCGGCCAAGCCGGCTAGCAAAACCAACAAACCCATCCGCAAAGCCAAACGTACAAGTACTCGCATAGAGAAACCTCCAAAGCTCAAGTGCTGGACCATTGCACTGCACCCCGTGCGGGCAGGCCATGCAGTGGCAGAGCCGGCAGTTCCTCGGCGTCAAAGGCCTTGTCGCCATCGACCTGCGGCACGCCGGTAGTCTGAATATTTTTGAAGTCGTGGCGCTGGGTATCCATCAAATGCGAGGGAACCACATTTTGCAAAGCGGTAAACATGCTTTCGATGCGACCGGGGTATTGCTTTTCCCAGTCACGCAGCATATTGCCGATTTGTTTGCGTTGCAGGTTTTCCTGGCTGCCGCACAAAGTGCAGGGGATGATGGGGAAAGCGCGGTGCGTGGCCCAGCGCGTGAGGTCTTTTTCGGCCACATAGGCCAAGGGCCGGATGACGATATGGCCACCGTCGTCGCTCACCAGCTTGGGCGGCATGCCTTTGAGCTTGCCACCGAAAAACATATTTAAGAAAAAGGTTTGCAACATATCGTCGCGGTGATGGCCTAAGGCAATTTTGGTCACCTTCAACTCGTCGGCCACGCGGTACAAAATGCCCCGGCGCAAGCGGCTGCACAAGCTGCACATGGTCTTGCCCTCGGGGATCACCTTTTTGACAATGCTGTAGGTGTCCTGCGTCTCGATGTGAAAGGGTACGCCCAGTTGCTTGAGATAGGCCGGCAGCACATGGTCCGGGAAACCGGGTTGCTTCTGATCGAGATTGACGGCGATGAGTTCGAAGTCGACGGGTGCGCGCTGCTGCATTTTGAGCAGGATGTCGAGCATGCCGTAACTGTCTTTACCGCCCGAGACGCAAACCATTACACGGTCGCCCTCTTGGATCATGCCGAAGTCCATGATGGCCTGGCCCACCTGGCGGCACAGGCGTTTTTCCAGCTTGTGGGTTTCGTGGGCAGCACGCTCAGCGGCGTCGCGCACGGGCGCGGCGGCGTCCTGAGCGCTTGGGGTTTGCGCAGGGGCTAGGGCTTCGGTCAACATCGCACTTCCTTGGTTTACCACTGGCCGGTTTCCACCCGGATGGCTACTTCGCAATCGTCAAAGATTTTTAACTTAGCGATTTTCACACGCACACCGACCACGCCGGGCAATTGCAGCAAACGATTGGCCAGCTTGCCAATCAGGCTTTCCAGCAGATTCACATGCTCAGCGGTGCATTCGGCGATGATGATCTGGCGCACTTTGCGGTAGTCCAGCACATGGTTGATATCGTCGTCCTCGGGCAGCAAGGGTTGTGCGCCCAGGTGTAACTCAGCATCCACCTGAATGGGCTGGGGTGCCAGCAGCTCGGACTCGAGAATGCCCAGATTGGCCTCAAAGCGCAGGCCCGTCAAAGTCAGCGTTTGATTGCCCCGAAACGGGGCAGCGGTAGATTTCGCCATGGAGTGATCCTGAAAAACTAAAAACGGCTTACACGGATGCGGTTGCCGGGGCAGCAGCGCTCAGTCGGAACACTTCGACACCTACGGCATCGCAATCTGGGTACACATCGGGTTTGCAAGTACTCACACGCACGGCGGCGACTTGCGCATGGCCCAGCAGCGCTTGGGCAATTGCGTCGCACAAGGTTTCCTGTAAGTTGATGTGGCCTGTATCGCATAGGCGCAGTATGGTCTTGCGCACAAAGTCGTAGTCCACAATTTCGTCGATACGGTCCTGCGTGGGACTGGAGTGGACATAGGGCACATACAGATCCACATCAAAGCGCATGCGCTGGGGCGCCTGTAATTCAAAGTCGTGGATGCCGATGCGTACCTGCAGCTCAAAGCCACGCAAAAACAGTTTGCGGCAATCGCGCATCAACTGTGCTTCAAGATCTTGCATAAGAGGCTTCCTGCGCCAGGGTTTGGGCGGCAAACATCACGTCACGCGCCAGGGGGACCAAGTGCTGGCCATTGTCTACACAGACGCTTACGCCGGTGATGGAGCGGGTCTGCGCCAAAAACAAGCAGCTTGCAGCCACATCGGCCGGTGGCGTGGCGCGGCGCAACAGATTCACACCACTGGCGCGTTCAAAATTTTCCTGCGACTGCGGCCCACTTGGATAAATCAGCCCCGGCGCAACGCCGCATACCCTTACGCTAGGCGCCAGCGCCTGCGCCTGCAAAGCCACGCTGCGCTCAAGCGCCAGCTTGGTGCTGGTGTAAGAAAAATAATCCGGGTTCAGATTGAATACTTTTTGGTCCAGCACATGGATCAGGCAAGCATCCTGCATCTCGCCCCTCTCGGACCGCTGAGCCTGCTGGCGCGCCAACTCGCGCCCGAGCAACAAAGGCGCGACGAGATTGACTTCCATCTGCCTGCGCAGTAAAGCCGGGTCAAAGTCCAGACCGGTATCTGGCTCGAACAGGGAGGCGTTATTGACCACCGCCTGCAAAGGGCCGCGCTGCTGCACGATGTGCGCCATCATGGCCAGCACTTGCGCCTCTTGGGATAAATCAGCCTGAGCCAGGTCCACCGCCAGGCCCTGGGTGCGCAGTTCAGCTTGCAACTGCTCGGCCGCCTGGGCCGAATGCCCGTAATGGCACCAGACATGCCAGCCCGCGCGCGCGAAAGCCAGAACCAATTCGCGGCCTAGACGCTGCGCGCCGCCGGTGATTAATACGCTGTTGTGCATGGGATCTGGTGTTTTCCTAAGTTTGGAGCGGCCTGAGCGGCCAGCGCGGTGAACTTGCGTGTGCGTAGGGGACAATGCAGCCCACCTCGCGCCGCCCTTTGGCAGCGCCCCTGAGTTTAACGATGCCCCCTCACCCCTTAAGCGCCCTGGAGCAGTCGATATGCAGCGCCATTAGCGAAGCGGGCGGCTGGATCGGTTTTGACCGCTTCATGGAACTGGCGCTGTACACGCCGGGCTTGGGCTATTACGCGCATGATTCGCTCAAGTTTGGCCCGCTGCCGGGGCGCGATGGCAGTGATTTTGTTACGGCGCCGGAAATCAGCCCGCTGTTTGGCTATGCCTTGGCCAAGCAAGTAGCGCAAGCCCTGACCCATACCGGCACCACCGAGATTTGGGAGTTTGGCGCAGGCAGCGGCGCGCTGGCAGAACAATTGCTCAGGGCATTGGCGCAAATGGGCGTGCGGCTGACGCGTTACACCATCGTCGATGTATCGGCCGCGCTGACGCAGCGCCAACAGCAGCGCCTGGCGCGCTTTGGTGACCTGGTGCACTGGGCCCAGACCTGGCCCGCCCAGATAGACGGCGTCGTACTGGGTAACGAAGTGCTCGACGCCATGCCGGTGCAGCTACTGGCGCGTTGCCAGGGCGCTTGGTTTGAACGCGGTGTCTGTATCGCTGCGGCAGCAACAAACCAACCAGCCGCAAAGCAGCCTGTGTTCGCATGGCAAGACAGCCCCACCGCGCTGCGCCTTCCGTTGGAGCCCGAAGGCGCGCATGATTACCTGAGCGAAATCCACCCCCAGGCGCAGGCCTTTGTCCGCTCGCTGGCGGAGCGCTTGCGCAGCGGTTGCGCATTTTTTCTGGACTATGGTTTTGGCGAGGGCGAGTACTACCACCCCCAACGCGCCGGTGGCACGGTGATGTGCCACCGCGCCCACCAAAGCGATAGCGACCCGCTGACCCTGGTCGGCGAAAAAGACATCACCGCCCATGTCAACTTCAGCGGCATCGCGCTGACAGCGCAGGATGCAGGCCTGCAAGTGCTGGGCTACACCAGCCAGGCGCATTTCCTAATGAACTGCGGCATCGTAGATTTGATGCAAGCAGCTAGTTTGCCAGTGCGGACGGCGGCACAGACGCTAATCCTCGAGCATGAAATGGGAGAGCTTTTCAAAGTGTTGGCGCTGGGCCCGGGTGCGCCCTGGACGCCTTTGGGCTTTGCACGCGGCGACCGCCTACACCGGCTGTGAGCCTGCAAAAGCCATCACGAGCGCTAAGCGCTGTGCCCACAGCCAGGTACGCGGTGACACCCGCCGGGCCGCCCGCTGATGCCCCGGTAACCCGCCGGTAACGCTGCTGTACGCGGGGCGTTAGCATTAGCGGCTCTAAGCCCCAATTACCCATGTCTATGGAACAGCCAAGCCACGGTTTTCAAGTCCGCTTTCCCGCAGGAATGGCGCCGGCCGCTTGCGTCGATATTGGCGGTACCAAAGTTGCACTCACCCTGGCCGATGCCAGCGGCCTACGCGGCAAATGGTCGGAGCCCACCGCCAAGGTCGGCCCATCGGACGCGCTGGCGCAGCAAATCATCCGCATGATCGAACAAGCCTGCGCCCAATGCGGCCTTGCGAAAGAAGCCTTGGGCGCGGTCGGCGTGGTCTCTTGCGGACCTTTTGTCATGCAGGGCGGACTGGTGGAATTGGCGGCGCCCAATATTTGCGGCGGCCTAGCCGGTAAAGCGCGTGGCTTGCCCAATGACTGGACCACCGCGCTGCTGGAAGCGCCGCTGCGCCAGGCCTTTGCCAACGTGCGGGTAGAAAACGACGGCGTGGGCGCGCTGGAGGCGGAGCGCCGCTGGGGCGCGCTGCAAGGCCTGGACCACTGCGCTTATGTGACTTGGAGCACCGGCATCGGCGTGGGCGTGTGCGTGGACGGGCGCGCATTGCGCGGCAAAAACGGCAATGCCGGCCATTGGGGACACAGCTTTGTCAGCGACAACACGGACGCGCTGTGCGGCTGCGGCAGTATCGGCGATGTGGAAGCCTTGATCGCCGGTAACGCGATTGGGCGGCGCTTTGCCGGTCTGGGTTTTGGCGATGCGGCGCAATTGTTTTCGGCAGCGCGCCAAGGCCGCTCCGATGCGCTGGAAATTGTCGATGGCCTGTGCTATGTCATGGGCCGTCTGCTGTTTAACCTGATGACTACGCTCGATGTGCAGCGCATCAGCATGGGCGGCTCCGTGTTCTGGCACCAGCAGGACTTGCTGCTGCCGCGCCTGCGCGCCCAGATTGGCGACAAACTGCCCGCAATGACCAGCGGCGTGGACATTGTCCCCGCGGGCTTGGGTGAATCCGTAGGCGACTATGCCGCGCTAGCGCTGGTCTTGTAAACCGCGCTGGAGCGCCGCCAGCATCCCAAAATTTACAGCCGCTATGCCAAAGGCCTTCGCTTAGGACGCCGCAAGGCACTGGGCTATCGCAAGCTCCCGGGCCTTGGCCAGGGCTTGCCCCACCGCCGGGCCTTGCGCGCCCGCCTGCATTGCCGCCTGCGCGATAGCGCTGCTGTCAATCGCCAAGGCGGCCTGCAAGGCCTGCAGCAGGCACTCGCCTTGGCTATACGCGTCGTGTTCGCGGCCCAGGCGTCCACGCGCATCGCAGGCGCAGGCCTGCACGATCTGCGCAAAGCGTGCGGGTTTGCGAAAGGCATCGCAGCGCTCGAGCAAGCGCAGCGTGGCGGCTGCGCCCAGGTTGGCGCTACGGTGGATATTGCCGTGTTCTCGCGCCACCACCTCGGCCAACTCCGCGCAGGCCTGGGGCACGCGCAAGCGCTGGCAGATCGTGCGCAAAAGCTTCACGCTGCGTAGCTCATGGCCGATATGGCGAGGCCATTGCTCGGCAGGCGTGGTGGCTTTGCCCAAGTCGTGCACCAGGCAGGCAAAGCGTACTTCCAACGGCGCTTGCGCCCCTGCAGCTGCGTCAAGCACCCTACCCAGATGGATGCCGGCATCGATTTCAGGATGGTGCTCTGCCAGTTGCGGTACGCCCCACAGCGCATCCACTTCGGGCAGCAGCACCGCCAAGGCACCGCAGTCGCGCAAGAGCGCCAGCATGCGCGAGGGCTGCGGCTCCATCAGCCCTTTGGCAACTTCCTGCCAGACGCGCTCGGCCACCAAATGCTGGACTTCCCCCGCTTGCACCATGTCCTGCAGGAGTTGCAAGCTTGCGCTGGATACCGAGAAGTGCACAAAGCGCGCTGCAAAACGCGCCAAACGCAAGATGCGCACCGGGTCTTCGCGAAATGCCTCGGTGCAGTGGCGAAGTACACCGGCAGCCACATCGTGGGCACCGCCAAAAGGGTCGATCAGCGCAGCAGGGACAAAGCTGCCATCGGGGAGCAGTGCATCGGCGGGCACCGCCATGGCGTTGATGCTGAGGTCGCGGCGCGCCAGGTCTTCTTCCAAAGTCACAGCGGGGTCGGCGTGGATGGCAAAGCCCCGGTAGCCCGGTGCGGTTTTGCGCTCGGTGCGCGCCAAGGCATATTCCTCTTTGCTGCGGGGATGTAAAAACACCGGGAAGTCCCGCCCTACGGGCACAAAGCCCGCGTCCACCATCGCCTGCGGCGTACTGCCGACGACCACCCAATCGCGGTCGCGCACCGGCAAGCCCATCAAGGTATCGCGAACCGCACCACCGACGAGATAAGTTTGCATGCGGCGCGCGGCGCAGCCCGCTTCAGGCTTGCAGCCGGTAGGGCTCTTCAAATACCAAAAAGTCTTTTTCAGCCAAGGCCGCCTGCACCCAAGCGTTGACGCCGGGCAGCGCTTGCACCCGCTCCATGTACGCGCTGATGAGGGCAGGCACTGGCAAGGCATAGGTGTGCAGGCGCATCACCACCGGGGCAAAGTATGCGTCTGCCAAGGTGAATGCACCGAACAGCATCGGACCGCCATGGGACTGCAGCAACTCGGTCCACATAACCACGATGCGCTGCACATCGGCACGCACACCGGCATGGTCGCGCCAGATCAGCGCCCCACGGTTGGGCAACAAGGCTTCAATATTCATGGGGCAGTGGCTGCGTAAAGCACCAAAGCCGCTGTGCATTTCGGCGCAAATGCTGCGCGCGAGGGCGCGCGCCGCTTTGTCCGTGGGCCAGAGTTGTTTTTCAGGAAAGCTTTCGGCCAGGGTTTCACCGATGGCCAGCGTATCCCAGACGATCAGTTCGCCATCTTGCAAGACCGGCACTTTGCCTGCGGGGTTGATGCCTACCATACGCTGCTTAAATTGCGAATCCGCGCTGAAACTGTCGAGGCGGACACAAACCTCTTCAAAAGCAATGCCCGCCTGCGTCATCGCCACCCAGGGCCGCATGGACCAGGAGGAATAATTTTTATTTCCGATGTACAACTTAAGCATAGTTTTTTCCTCCTGCGAGTTTTAGCGTCAGGGCAGATCGAGCCCGGTTTCCGGTGCAATGGCATCCAATGGCCCGACGCTGCCTAAGCGCGCCTTAATGGACTGCGGCTGGCCGCTGATCATGGCAGCATACAAGGCGGTGTTAGAGAGCACTTTTTTCACGTAATCGCGGGTTTCGTTGAATGGAATGTTCTCCGCCCAGATCGCCGCTTCCAGCACGGGCGCACCGCTGGCGCCGCGCCATGTCCGCGCCCGGCTGGGACCCGCGTTATAGGCCGCCGCCGCCAGCGGCATAGAGCCCTGAAAGCTATCGAGCACCAGTTTGAGGTAGCCCGTGCCGATAGCGATATTGGTGTCCCGGTCGGTCAATTTAGCGGGCGTGAAATCGATCAAACCGATTTTTTTGGCGGTCCATTTAGCAGTCGCTGGCATGACTTGCATTAGCCCCGAAGCGCCCACGACGGACCGCGCGTCCATGATAAATCGGCTCTCTTGGCGGATCAATCCGTACACATAGGCCGGCTCTAAACCAATGCTTTGGGCGCGTGCCAGCACAGCCGCCTTAAACGGCATGGGGAAGCGCTGCTCCATGTCTATCAGGACTTTGCTGCGCTCGCTGGTGTTGATGCAACGGTCCCAGACTTCGGCGTGGCAGGCCAATTCGGCAGCGGCCAGCAGGCTGCGGTCGTCCATGCCGCCTTTGGTGTGCAGGCTGATGCTGTAGTTCCATTCGCGCACGCCATCGCTGCGCAGGCCCAGGGCCATTGCATGCAGCGCACGCTGTAAGCCAGGGTTTTTGCGCGCTGCTTCTTTTTCTTCTAGCGTAGGGGGCACCGGCTTGGCCGGCAATACGCTGCGCTGGCCCAGTTCTTCGAGCGCCAGTTGTTCATAAAAACCGCGGATGCCGGCGATGCTCTGCAGGCTCGCTAAGGCCTGGGCGCGGGCCACCTCGCTAGGTTTTTGGGCCAATACAGCGCGCGCATGCCAGTACACCCAGGTCGCATCCGCGCGCACTGCGGGCGGCAAGGCGGCAAAAGCGGCTTCCACCTGCGCCCATTGGCCCGCACGCAGGGCAGCGCGCAAAGCCCACAGCACCTGGTCTTCATGCATTTGGTCCAGGCGGCCTTTTTGGTAGTAAGACAAAGCGTTGTCCTGGCTTTTTTGCGCCGCCCGCTTACCAATCACGCCCCAAATCCAACTGCGTTCTTCGGCTGTTAATTGCGCGCGCCAGCGCAGCTTGTCCACCTCCAGCGCCGCTTCCTGGGGCTCCAGATAGGCTAGCCGGATCAGTGCCAGCGACACGAACTCGCGGGTCTGCGGGCGCAGGGCTGTGAGTTTGTCGTTCAGGTAGCTGGCCGGGCTTTGGTAAATGGCGGCCACGGTTTTGACCCATTTGCTATCTAGCGTCGCCACCGCCTGCGTAGTGACTTTGAGGCGGTCGTTCTCCATCCCCAGGCGCGCGCGCAGCCAGGCGGCCTGGGCCGGCATATTGCGCGCCTTGATCAGTTCTTGAGCCGCGTCGGCACAGGCTTCGTCGGGCTCTCGCTGGGCCAGCCATAGCTCTTGTAGCTGCTTGGCCACGTCGGCGCCGCTGCTCAGATAGTCGCTCCACAAGGCATAGCACTGGATCGACCGTTCATCGGCCATGCGGTACAGGGGCAGTTGGGCGCGAAACGTGGCCCAATCCCGGTTGCGGCCTAACTGCAGCAACCATTCGGCGCGCAGCCGGTCCTCCTGGTAGCTGCCGGCATAGCGCGCAAGCATGCTTTCGATGTCGGCCTTGTCGGCCTGGTCCAGCCGGACCGCCATTTCCCAGTAAGCCGCCCAGGGCTCCAGCAGCGAGCCTTTGGCTTGCGGCAATAATTGCGTCAGTTGCTTGCGATCACCGAGTTTGAAGGCCTGCGCCATGTCCAGCACGGCCTGGTCATTGCGCGCCACGTCTACCGCTTGGGCCCGCGCCGCGTAGCAGGGCAGGGCGACAGCGAGAATGCAGACCCAGGCTGCGACATTTTTTTTGATTAACCACATGGGGTGATTATGGACAACTCTATGGACCCTAAAGCCCAGGAAAAAAAGGCCTTACGCAAGGCTTTGCTGGATGCGCGGGCCAATTTGCCGGACCGGCTGCACCGCGCAGAGTTATTGCTGCGGGTAATGCGCGTCTGGCTGGTAGGCCGCACCGACACGACGATTGGCGCCTACTGGCCGATCAAAGGCGAGTTTGACCCCTTGCCCGCACTGCACCGCTGGAAAGAGGACGGTGAGCTCAATGACATTGCGCAGCGCCGACGCATTGCTTTGCCAGTGGTCAACAAAGCGCACAAGACCATGACTTTTCATATTTGGTACCCCGGCTGCCCAATGGAAGAGGATGCCTACGGCATTCCCAAACCCAAGGACACCGAGCAGGTGATGCCTAGCCTCTTGTTCGCGCCCTGCGTGGGCTACAGCGCTGGCGGCTACCGCTTGGGGTATGGCGGCGGTTTTTATGACCGCATGCTGGCCAGCCTGGAGCCTCGCCCCTACACCGTAGGCCTGGGTTTTGGCAATAGCTTTGTGCCCGATTTCGAGCCAGAAGTGCACGATATTCCGCTAGACGCGGTGCTGACCGACTACGGCATGGCCTGGCCGGTGGACCATCCGGGGCGCGTGTCGCGCGATTAGTCTTTTTGTGCGGCCATGGCGCGCACATCGTTTTCATAGCCTTTTAGCAGGCGCACCATGTGCTTGCGCTGCTCGGCGCTGGTTTGCGCGTGCAGTCGGGCAAAGGCCTGGCAGGTATTGGCCGTCATTTGTTCATGGTACTGCCGGTAGGCCGGGTTGGAAGACAGGACGTAGCGCTGCGCCAGCTCGGCCAGCGCGCTCTGCGCGGCGGGAGTATCGGCGCCGCGCAATCGTTCCAAGGTTTGCAAAAGCGCCTGCTGGCGTGCTTGCACCTCCTCGAAATAGCGTTTTTCGTCAAAGCCGGTTTGGGCCATGGCCTCTTTGAAGACGCGGGTTTGCTCGGCGCTGAGCTTGCCGTACAGGTCCTCCATGCGCTCCAGGCTTTTGCGGGTGCGCAGGTCCATGCCCTGCGCTCTGGCGTCTTGCCACTCCTCGCGCATTTTGCGGTTGTTTTTTTCATAGGTCTTTGCTAGCCCTGCCAATTGCTCCGGCTTCAGCCCAGGCACCAACGCTGCGGCGATCGGCACGGCGCGTTGTGTGAGCGCTTCGCTGCGCTGGAACACGGACGAATAAAGCGTACAAAAACGCGGGCCGTCGGGGTTTTGCAGTGCCAAGGTCTGGGCCTCCTGCAAAAGCTCGGCGACCAGGGGCATTTCTTCGCTCCGGTGCCATCGGTGCAGCGTCTTTAATTCTGCGCCGACGCGGCGTGACTGCGCGTTGTCAAAGTCCAAGTAGTTGTCCAGCCATAGATACATGAGGTCAGGCGCTGCGCTATAGCCCAAGCGTGCCGCACTGCAGCCGCCAAGCGCCAACACCAAGCACAGCAGTCCGAGTGTCAGAAAGCGCCTGCCCACGCCACCGATAATGGCGCTTGGGCAGTGGGTACCAGGCACCGGCTGGAAAAAAGTAAAGGACATGGCAGTGAGTCTAAATGCGAGCGATGCATCCGCTTGGGGTGCTGACAAGATCAAGCCTGCTGTTGAGGTGGTCATGATGGCTGCTGGCAAGGGCACGCGTATGAAAAGCAACAAGCCCAAAGTGCTGCAGATGCTGGCCCATTTACCCTTGGCCGGGCATGTGCTGGAGGCCGCGCGCTGGGTGGATGCGCGCAAAGTCGTGGTCGTAACCGGGCATGGCGCGGCACAAGTGGAGTCGGCCTTGTCGCTGTTGGCAGGATCAATCCCGCTGGAATTTGCGCGCCAGGAACCCCAGTTGGGGACCGGGCATGCAGTACAAACTGCCGCCCCGCATCTGGCCGACGATGCGATCGTGCTGGTCTTGTCCGGGGATGTGCCCCTCACACGCGGGGCGACTTTGCAAGCCTTGTTGCACTTAAGTGCCGGCCAGCATCTTGCCTTGCTCACAGTCAATTTGCCCGATCCCAGCGGCTACGGACGCGTGCTGCGCAATGGCCCAGCGGTGACTGCCATCGTCGAACATAAGGACGCGAGCCCCGAGGAACGCAGCATTCAAGAAATCTACGGCGGCATACTGGCAGCGCCTGCGCGACAACTTAAGCAGTGGTTGGGTCGGCTGGACAATCGCAACGCCCAAGGCGAGTACTACCTCACGGATGTGGTGAAGCTGGCGGTGCAAGACGGTGTGCAGGTGCTGGCCCATCGGATTGACGACCCCTTGGAGGTAGCTGGTGTGAACAGTCCGGCACAACTCGCCGCCTTGGAGCGTGCCCATCAATTGCGCTTGGCCGAGGCTTTGATGGAACAAGGCGTGCGACTGAAAGATCCTGCCCGCATCGATGTACGCGGCTCGCTGGTGTGCGCCAGGGACGTTGAGATCGATGTCGGCTGTGTGTTTGAAGGTCAGGTGCAGCTGGGCGATGAGGTGCGCATCGGGCCCCATTGCGTGCTGGCCAATTGCAGCATTGAGGCGGGCACGATCATCCAGGCATTTACCCATATTGACGGGGAAAGCCAGGGCGTGCGTGTGGGTGCAGGTGCCCGCATCGGCCCGTTTGCGCGCCTGCGCCCGGGCGCCGATCTGGGGCAGGACGTTTATATCGGCAACTTTGTAGAAGTCAAAAATGCCCGCCTGGCGCAAGGTGCAAAGGCCAACCATTTGGCGTACTTAGGCGACGCCACGGTGGGTGAACGGGTAAATTTTGGCGCCGGCAGCATCACGGCAAATTACGACGGCGCGAACAAGCACCAGACGGTCATCGAAGACGATGTGCATGTCGGCAGCAATTGCGTGCTGATTGCGCCGCTGACCCTGGGCGCGGGCGGCACCATAGGCGGCGGCTCGACGATTACCAAGGACACGCCACCCGGTGCATTGACGGTGGCGCGGGGCAAGCAAGTGGGTGTTGCCAACTGGACACGTCCAGTCAAGTCCGCGAAGTAATTTTTTCAGCGTCGTGGCAGCGGCAAAGCGGCGCTAAATTTTGCGCGCTTGATGCTGAAAAACGCTTTGACGTTGCGCACGTTGGCATCTTGGGTGAACAAGCGGCGCGTCACTTCTAAGTAATCGGGCATGGACAGGGCCTGCACCACCAGAATGAAATCCGGGCCGGAGGCTACGCGCCAGCACTGTTGGACCGCATCCTCCGCGATCGCCTTGGCCTCGAAAGCGTCCAAATGCTCTACGCCCTGCACATCCAAGGTCACTTCCACCAGCGCGCAAACCATGTGCCCCACCGATGCGCCTAAACGCGCCGGGTTGAGTACCGCGACCTGCCGCTCGATCCAGCCGCCTTCGGAAAGGCGCTTGACGCGTCGCAGACAAGTCGGGGGCGAGATGCGCAGTTTTTCTGCGAGCGCTACATTGCTTAGCGATGCATCCTGCTGGAGATGGCCCAAAAGCTGGAGGTCCAGGGCGTCCAATTTTTCTGAAATTTTCATATATTTTTCTTAATTTTTTGAATTTAAATTTTTCTATTTCATTTTATTGAATTTTAAATTCTTTATTTGTAAATTTTATACAGTTAATTTCTCAACAGAACACATAGCATCAAGGCCTCACTTCGGAGTTTTACTATGTGTGGCATTGTCGGCGCGGTCTCCCACCGCAATATCGTCCCGGTCCTAGTGCAGGGCTTGCAGCGTTTGGAATACCGGGGTTATGACTCCTGCGGCGTCGCGATTCACACGGCGAGTCTGCATCCCGATACAGCGCAGCCCGGATTGCGCCGTGCCCGCAGCACCGCCCGCGTGGTGGAGTTAATGGCCCAGGTAGAGGCCGATGCACTTGAAGGCGGTACCGGCATCGCGCACACGCGCTGGGCAACCCACGGTGCGCCCGTGGTGCATAACGCACATCCCCACTTCAGCCACGGCAAAGGCTCCGGCACACAAGACGGTCAGGTGGCTTTGGTGCATAACGGCATCATCGAAAACCACGATGAATTGCGCGCCAGTCTGCAGGCCAAAGGCTATGTCTTTCGCAGCCAGACCGACACCGAAGTGATCGCGCATCTGGTGGACAGTTGCTACAACGGCGACCTCTTGGATGCGGTAAAAGCCTGTGTTTTGCAATTGCGTGGTGCGTATGCGATTGCGGTGATGCATGTGGACGAGCCCATGCGCATGGTCGGCGCGCGCGCCGGCTCGCCACTCATCGTCGGTGTGGGCCAGGGAGAAACATTTTTGGCCAGCGATGCCATGGCCTTGGCCGGCGTGACAGATCAAATTTTGTATCTGCAAGAGGGGGATGTGGTGGACGTGCAAGCAGGCAAGTTCTGGGTGCTTGACAGTGCGCACAAGCCGGTTACGCGCACGGTGCAAACCGTGCTGGCCCATAGCGGGGCGGCGGAGTTGGGGCCCTATCGCCATTACATGCAAAAGGAAATTTTTGAACAACCGCGCGCTGTGGCCGATACCTTGGAAGGAATCGAGGGCATCGTGCCCGAATTATTTGGCGATGGCGCTTACGGCATCTTCAAAGAAATTGATAAGGTGCTCATTCTGGCCTGCGGCACCAGTTACTACAGCGGCTGCGTAGCCAAGTACTGGATAGAAGCCATCGCCAAATTGCCCTGCGTAGTGGAGATCGCCAGCGAATACCGTTACCGCGATTCGGTGCCCGATAAGAAAACCTTGGTCGTCACCATCAGCCAGTCCGGCGAAACTGCGGACACGCTTGCGGCACTGCGACACGCGCAATCGCTGGGCATGGAACACAGCCTCACGATTTGCAATGTGGCAAGTTCGGCGATGGTGCGGGAGTGCAAACTGTCCTACGTCACGCGCGCCGGCGTGGAAATCGGGGTGGCTTCGACCAAGGCTTTCACTACCCAACTCGTCGGGTTGTTCTTGCTGACGCTGTCCCTGGCGCAAACCAAAGGCCACTTAACGGAGGCAGATGAAACTGCGGCACTCAAAGCGCTGCGCCATCTGCCTAGCGCGCTGCAAGCCGTGCTGGCGCTGGAGCCCGCCATCATCGCGTGGTCCGAAGAATTTGCCTCCAAAGAAAACGCCTTGTTTTTAGGACGCGGAACCCACTACCCGATTGCCATGGAAGGCGCATTAAAGCTCAAAGAAATCACCTACATCCACGCTGAAGCCTATGCCGCTGGAGAATTGAAGCATGGGCCCCTGGCTTTGGTCACGAGTGCCATGCCGGTGGTGACTGTTGCACCCAACGATGCCTTGCTGGAAAAGCTAAAAAGCAATATGCACGAAGTACGTGCCCGCGGAGGCATGTTGTATGTGTTGGCAGATGCTGATACGCACATTCAAACCAGTGAGGGCATCAACGTCATCCGCATGCCGGAAAACTATGGCGACCTCTCCCCCATCTTGCATGTCGTAGCGCTGCAATTGTTGGCCTACCACACCGCATGCGCACGCGGTACCGATGTAGATAAACCGCGTAATTTAGCGAAGTCAGTTACGGTGGAATGATTCGGTTATAGGTAGGCGAAGAATGGCTTTCTGCACCCGTTTCCTGCTGACTATGGGGACTTTGACCCTGTCTGTTTGAACCTTATCAATCCATGGCCATCGTAAAGGCAGTAAACGGAAATCCAGATGCGCCCCGCGTTCACCACCGTTTTGGTAAACGCCTTGAGGTGTGGAATACCCGCAAAATGGTGACCTGATCGCCCTGGACAATATAGGGCACAAGATAGCGCGTTTTGAGCACCACCAATTCGCGGGTGCCTGGTACACGGCCCGGTCGACCTAAACCAGGCTGCTGCGCGAGTTGGGCCACGGCTTCCAACACCCGGGCAACGACTCGGCTGGCCGCGGCAACATCGTCTTGCGCGATATAGGTGGCCTCGTCATCGAGGTTTTGCCGCGCTGCACGCAGCCATTTAATGGGAACTGACATTCCATTTCAGCGCCAGGTCTGCCATATCTTGGTCAGTGGCGAAATCGCGCGCCTCGGCTTCCGTGAGGGCGGCCTGAATCTCCCCAAGCTGCCATTCATTGGTATCCACATAGGCGGCAATGGCCTCGCTGGCCAAAAAGGATTTGCTGCGCTGGGTGACGATGGCGAGCTGATCAAGCCGGTTCTTGATGCCGTCTTCCAGGCGAATGGTCATGGTGCTGGACATAGGGAATCCTTTTTTTTGTGCTAGCTTGTGTACAGTGTACTGAAACTGCACCACGCCTGACCGTTGGTGTGGCGAGTGATTGCGGCAATGGGCGGCACAAGTGACCCGCAAAAAGGAAAATCAAAACCTTTGGGCGGCAAAAGCATCCAAGTTCAGGGCGGTAGGGCGCTCGCCCACGATATCGGCTACCAAACTCCCGCTTAAGCCCCCCAAAGTCAGCCCGATGTGCTGATGACCAAAGGCATACACCACGCGTGCGCTTTTGCGCGAACGTCCCAGCACCGGCAGCCCATCGGGCAAAGTCGGCCGAAAACCTAACCACGGCGCTTGCGGCGCACCCAGTGCAGGCAAGGCGCGGCGCGAGGCAAAGTGCAGCAAATCGAGCAAGCCCGGGTGCATTTCCTGGCCTAAGCCCGCCAGCTCCACCGTGCCCGCCACGCGCAGGCCTTGCGCCATGGGGGTCATGTAAAAACCGCGCTCTGCCCAACCTACGGGGCGCGAAATCAAAGGGGTGCTGCCGGGAAACATCAGGTGGTAACCGCGCTCGGCTTGCAGGGGCACATCGTCGCCACATTGCGCCGCCAAGTCCTTGGAATGCACGCCGGCGCACAAGGCCAGGTAATCGTAGGCGCTGTCATGGTCCAGGCCGCGCACGCGTACCTGCCGATCGTCCGCTTGCACCGCGCTAACAGCGAGCGGGTGCACCACCAGGCCTTTGGTTTGCAAATACGCCAGCAAGGCCTGCAGAAAAGCCGAGGGGTCGCTTAAATGCCAAGAGCCCTTGAACAAAGCGCCGCGATGAAAAATAGGACTGAGCTGGGGCTCCAGCTGGGCGATGGCCTCAGCGTCCAAAATGTCCGCTTCCACGCCAAGACGGCGGCGCAACGCCAAGGTCTCGCGTGCGCCTTGAAAAGCGGTGGCGCTGGAATACAAATACAAGCATTCCTGTGGCCGGACAAAACGCTGCAGGTCAGCCTCAGCCAACATCGCGTCGTAGCCGCTTTGCGCGCGGGCCAGCAGATGCGACAAGGCGCTTGCCGTGGCGGTATAGCGCGCAGGCGTGGAGGCCCACATAAAACGCGCAAGCCAGGGCGCCAGCCTATGCAGATGCGACCAACGTACCCGCAAGGGACTTTGCGATGCAAACAAATAGCGCGGCAGATCGCGAAACACCGAGGGGTTGTTAACCGGTATGCAGGCGTAATTGGCAAAGGTGCCGGCATTACCAAAAGAGGCACCGCCCGCCGCGCCACGCGGCTCGTACAAACTCACCTGGTGGCCGTCGCGCATCAGCCAGTAGGCCGATGACAGCCCGACAAAACCCGCGCCTACAACGGCTACCCGTGCCATCGGTAGTGTCCGTCTTGGTTGCGCAAAACCTGCTTACCGAAAAATGCCGGCCTTGGCTTGCGCGCAGCAGCGGCTAGCACCGGCTTACCAGCGCACGCCCAGGCGTTCAAAGACCTTGCTCAATACAAACAAGGGCCCGACCAGCAGGTATTGCAGATCTTCAAAGAAAGAGGGCTTTTTGCCCTCCAGATGGTGGCCGATGAATTGAAAAATCCAGGCGGCCACAAAAATCCCTACGCTCGCTGGCACCAAAATACCGGCGACGCTCATGGCGTCCACCAGGGCCAGCATCACCGAAGACAGCAGCAACATGCACAGCGTAAAAGGCCAGGACAAGCGGGCGTAATAGACCAAGCTGCCTGCGATCAACACCAGTACCAAGGCGGGGTGCAGCGCAAACAGCAAGCCATTGAGGCTGAGCATGATGGCCGGTATCGCCACAAAATGAATCACCTCGTTGACCGGGTGCGTATGGCTTAAGCCATAGTGCTGCAAAAGCGCATCGACTTTGCGCTGGGGTATGTCCAAACCTTCCGGCAGCGGGGTTTGCATTGAATCCATCGAGTGCCTCCCAGGGTGAAAAATGCGAGCTAGGATTTTAAGAACTGCTTTAGCCAGGCGACCGCGCGGCCTTGCGGGTATTGTCCGCCCCAGGCCAAAAGCGCATGGCTGGCACCGGCATATAAAAATTGCAAGCGGCGCGGCTGAGCGGCGCGCAGCTTGGCGGGCTCTGACTGCATCGTGGTGTGCACATTGTTGGCCAGCACTTCGCTGTCTTGCCAGACGTGAAAGACTTCCGGGTGGCTGCTGCTGCGCTCGAAGGTGTCGGTGGCCATGCCATCGCCTTGCAAGGCCAAGCCGCTTGGGCTCAGCCAGGCCGGCGCAGCGCGCGCCAAAACCAAAATCGGCACATCGCAGGCCAGACGGGCACCACTGGCAAGCACCACATCATCGCGCGTGAGTGAGGCCACGGTTTCATACAGCACGGTGACACGCTGTTCGCGCAGCAATTGCAACATGCGCTGGTGCAATGCCTCGGGATAGCCTTTGTCGCCCTCTTGCTGTGGGCCGATGACCCAGGTCACTGCCGCAGTGGGCATGCGCTGGCGCACCGCCAAGGCCAGTTCAAAGCCTTCGGTACCAGCGCCGATGACCGCCATGCGCAGCGCCCGGGTACGGCCCAGGCCACAGACCTTGGGCCACAAATTGGCAAAGCCTTCCAGCGGCGGCACAAACAGGCCGTGCTCGCGCGCACCGGGCATGGCCGCCTCGATAGCCTCGCGGTGCGGTACCGGACCGCTGTTGATAGATAGCACGTCATAGCTCAGCGACTGACCGTCATCGAGCAAGATGCTGCGCGAGACCGCATTGAGGCTGCGGCCCTGGCGCCCCGTCCATTGCACTTTGTCCTGCTGCAAGAGCGGCTCAAAATCGAGCATGCACTGGGCTAGCAGCACATCGTTGGCGACGTAGCGCGCCAGTGTGCGCGGGGCAAAGGTCTGGGTTTGCTGGGTCAGCACCGTGATCTGCACATGCGCCAAGGGCTGGCGCTTGAAATGTTCGAGCAAGCGAATATGGGCTGGCCCCATACCCCACAAAACCAAATGTTCGGGCCTGCGGTAGGGCCTGACGGCTAACTGAGCGCCCAGGGCCATCGCTTCTTCACCCGTGACCACAGAGTCTGCGGAGGGTGTCGGTAATTCTTCCTTCATAGCCCTATTGTTCCACGAGCGTGATAGGCGAGCGCAAATTGGCCACTTCGCCTACCCGTCCGATCAGGGCGCACTGGGTATAGCCCTGCGCCCGCAAAGCCTGCAAACAAGCCTGCGCCTGATCCCAGGGCACGCTGGCGAGCAGGCCGCCTGCGGTTTGCGGATCAAACAGCAGTTCGCGGCGCAGGCTAGCTTCTGAACCCTGGCCCGCTTCTTTGCCTGCCCCAGCAGCAATCGCCAGGCTTTGCTGGGCATTGCTGCTGTGCAAGGAACTGAAAATACCGGCCTGCAGAGACGCTAGCGCGCCGTCCAGCACCGGCAAAGACGCTGTCTCCAATTGCGCGCCCAGGCCCGGGGTTTGCAGCATTTCTACCAAATGGCCTAGCAAGCCAAAGCCGGTGACGTCAGTACACGCATGGGCACCGAACTGCGCCAGCGTCTGCGCTGCGCCTTGGCTGGATTGGGCCATGCTGTCCAGCGCCGCCTCCACCCAGCGGCCGCGCGCGCGGCCCAGGGCATGGGCGGCAAACAATGTGCCGGTGCCCAAGGGCTTGGTCAATAGCAAGGCATCACCTGCCAGCGCGCCGGTTTTGCGCATCAGGTGCAGCGGCTGGCCCTGTGCGTCCAGATCTACCAGGCCATTGATGGCAAAGCCCAGGGACAACTCCGGCCCCTCGCCGCTGTGGCCGCCCACCAGCGCACAACCGGCCGCATTGAGCACCTGCACCGCACCGGCCATGAGCTGCGCCAAGAGGCTTTGGGTTTGCCGGTCTAGCCCCGGCGGCACGACGGCTATCGCCGTGGCCGTGTGCGGCGTGGCGCCCATGGCAAAAATATCGCCCAGCGCGTGGTTGGCGGCGATTTGGCCGAAGCGGTAAGGATCGTCGATCAATGCGCGAAAAAAATCCACGGTTTGAACTTGGGCTTTGCCGGCAGGAATGCGCACCAGCGCGGCATCGTCGAGCGCCGACAAGCCGATGAGCACGTCCGGGCTTTTCAGCGTCTGCAAACCACCCAAGGCCCGACCCAGCACTCCGGCACCCACTTTGGCCGCACAGCCGCCGCAACGCATGGCCTGGGCCGCTTGCGCTTGCGCGCGCTCCTGCGCATCCAGGTCTGCAAAATGCGTCAGCGCGCCAGTGTCCGCCGCCATGGGTGCCATGGTGGCGACACCCAAGTCGGAAAAACGCTGCATAAAGCGCCGGTCGATGCGGTCCTTCCAGCGCCACACCCAGGCACCCGCAAAACTGAGCAGGCCGCGCGAAGCCACGGCATAGCGGTCGCCGGTGCTAATCAGTGCCAGCCAGTGTTTTTGGGGCCGGTAAGGCTTTAGGGCAAGTCCGCACAAAGCATGACGCAGATTGCGCGCCAAGGGCATGCCCATGCGCACCGCAAATACACCGGCTTTTTCCAAAGAACGCGGGCCAAAGGCGGCCACATCGCCGCTGGCAAAAATACGCGCGTCGCTCTGGCTTTGAAGAAAGGCATTGACACGCACACAGCCATCGGCATCGAGCGCCAAACCAGTGGATTCCAACCAACTGCCGCCGGCCGCTTGCGTGACCCAGAACACCGCATCAGCGTCCACCTGTTCCAGTGCAGGTGCCAGGGCACGCAACAGTTGCACACCGGTGGCGCTAACAGCTTGCACCCGCGCACCCACATGCACTTGCACGCCGCGCGCTTGCAAGGTGTGCATAAAGCGCGCCCGCACGCC
>JAEMRG010000004.1:0-4421 GCA_016463455.1 Rhodoferax sp. | reverse complement strand
GCCACATGGCTATGCCCGCCGCCGACCAGCACCAGGTCGCGCAAGATGGGGCCTGAGGGTGTTTGCATAGCGCCCGATTGTGCCGCCGCGCGCCTAGCCGCGCCGCCAGCGGTGCCAGCGCGCCAGCCACGACATGGCCGCTGCGGGTAGGTGCGCGCGCTGCCATTGGCCGGCCACATGTTTGGCTGACTCGCTCAGCGTCGGGTAGGTGTGGATGGTCGCCAATATGGCTTTCAAACCCAGGCCCTGGCGCATGGCCAAGACATAGGGCGCCAACAACTCGGCCGCTTGCTCGCCGACGATGCTGACACCCAACAAGGTGTCGCGGCCGGGCACGGTCAGCACTTTGACAAAACCGGGCGGCACTGCGCCAAGCGCTGCATCACAGATCGCACGGTCTAGCCCGGCCAGGTCAAAACGCGTGACTTCATAGGCCAGGCCGCGCGCCTGCGCCTGCTGTTCATTGAGGCCCACGCGCGCCACTTGCGGCGCCACATACACCGCCGTAGGCAGCACGCTGTAGTCCGGACGCAGCGCGCCCCAACCCTCGAGCAAGGCATTGACGGCTGCATACCAAGCCTGGTGTGCAGCGGCGTGGGTAAATTGGTAAGGGCCCACCACATCACCGGCGGCATAAATCGAAGGGATCAGGGTTTGCAAATAGGCATCGGTATGCAAGGGCGTATCACTGGCAATACCCAATTCCTCCAGGCCAAAACCACTTAAATTTGGCTTGCGTCCTATCGCGCAGATCAGCAAATCGTAGGGCACCGCAAACGCATCGTCCGGCGCTGTTGCTGCATCAGGCGCTGCGAAGGTTTCGCTTTGGGGCCTGGTGGGCTGGCGCAGCACCAGCAGTTTGTCGCCACCGGCATGCGCAGGCAAAGTCTCGCAGCGAAGCACTTGGTGCGCGGTGAACACGCGCACGCCGTCGGCGCGTAAAGCCGTCTGCACCAAGGTACTGACATCGGCGTCCTCGCGCGTTAACAAGGCAGGTGCTGCTTCGACCAGGCTGACTTGCGCACCCAGACGCGCAAAAGCTTGTGCCAGTTCGCAACCCACCGGCCCGCCACCTACGATAGCGATGCGTCGGGGCATCGCGCTGGCTTGCTCCAAGGCCTGCCACAAGGTATCGCTGGTCACATAGCCGCTCTGCTCCAAGCCTGCGATAGCGGGTACAAGAGGCTGCGATCCGGTGGCCAAAATAATGCTGCGGGCGCTCACGCGCTCTGGCGCCTGGCCGCTGCGGCGCAGTTCCACGGTCCAGGGGTCAACGATGGTGGCATAGGCCTGCACCACATCCACCCCCATGGCGCGGTAGCGCTCGGGGCTGTCGTGCGGGGCGATCGCGGCAATGATGCTGCGCACGCGTTGCATGACCGCAGCGAAGTCCACCTGTACCGGCCCGGTCTGTACACCAAAACCCTGGGCTTGACGCGCTTGCTGCGCAATGCGGGCGCTTTGGATCAAGGCTTTGCTGGGCACACAGCCACGGTTAAGACAATCGCCACCCATCTCGCCCGCTTCCACCAAGGCCACGCGCGCCTGCGCGTGCGCAGCCACATAAGCAGAGACCAAGCCACCGGCACCGGCGCCGATGACGATGAGGTTGTAATCAAAGCGCGCCGGGCGCGTCCAGCGCGCGCCGAGCGCACGCCGGCGCAGCCAAGCCAGCGTACGGCGCGTGAGCCAAGGTGTACAGGCTAAAGCCAGTGCTAAAGCGATCAAGATGGCGGCCACTTGGGGCTGCAATACGTCGGAAACCGATTCCAAGGCGGCCAACTGGCTGCCCGCTTGTAGATAAATGATGGTGGTCGGCAACATGCCTAATTGGGTAAACACATAAAAGCGCCCTACCGGCATGCGCGTCAGGCCCATGAGCACATTGATAGCGCCATAGGGCACTAGCGGAATCAGGCGCATACTGAGCAAATAGAAAACGCCTTCGCGCTCCAAGCCCCGTGTCATGAGAGCCAAGCGCCGTGTCATGCCCGGGCCCATGTAAGCGGGCAAGGTGTCGGCTAGCACATGGCGCACCACCAGCAAGGTCAGCGTCGCGCCCAGGCTGGAAGCAAAAGACACCAGCAGCAAAGCCCAGCCAAAACCCAGCACCGCGCCACCGGCCAAAGTAAAGACCACAATGCCGGGCACGGCAGCACTGGCCACCAATAGGTACATCAAAAAATACACACCGCGTACGGTCCAGGGCGCTTGCGCATACCAGGCTTGCAAGTGCTGGTAGTGCGCTTGCAAGTTCGCCAGGCTAAACCACTCAGCGCCTTGCAAGACGCCAAGCAAGGCCAGCGCCAGCAAGGCCCACAGCCCAAAGCGCCAGAGCATGCGCGCGCTAAACACCGGCGTCCTGCCGCAGACTTTCGGGCAGCTTGGGGGGGTGCGGGGGCTGTTGCTGGCCCGCCGGCGCATTGGCCAGCACACGCACACCGGCGGCGATGCGGCCTAGCCAAGTGATAAAGCACAAGGCCGCAAAGCCGTAGGCCAGCGGCGCGAAATAAGCGGGCCAGAGACACATGGCGCACAAGAGCGCCAGGGTTTCGGTCGCTTCGGTCAAACCACCCAAAAAGTAAAACGATTTTTCAGGGTACTGCGGGTTGTGCAGGCCGCACTGCGCTGCCAGTGCGGCAAAGGCCAAAAAGCTGCTACCGGTACCTACAAATGCCGTGAGCAAGACGGCTGCGGCCAATGCGTTGCGCGTCGGGTCTGCCAAGGCAAAGGCCAGCACCATCAGGGCATAAAACACAAAGTCCAACGCGATGTCTAAAAAACCCCCTAGCGCCGTACTGCTTTCACTGGCGCGGGCGACTGCGCCATCGAGTGCATCGCACAAACGCGAGCACAGCAGCAGCGCCAAGCCCGCCATCCAGGCCTGCGACGCCACGCAAGCGGCGGCGAGCACACCCAGGGCAAAACCAGCCCAGGTGATCTGATTAGGCGAAACACCCCAGCGCAGCAGCGGACGCGCCAGGGCTTGCACAGCCGGGCGTATCAGGCGGGTGGAAAAGCGGTCCAACATAGAGGCATTGTCGGTGTAAGTAATGACAGCAGGCTCAGGGCGCGGTCAGGTAAGTGACGCGCTGCGCATCAGCGATATCTGCCGGGTCGTGCGTGACTACGATGGCAGCCATGCCGCGCCGCGCCACCGCGCCAAATACCAGCGCACGCATACGCTGGCGCAACGCGACATCCAGCTTGGCAAAAGGTTCATCGAGCATCAAAGCTTGCGCTTGCGACAACAAGGCGCGCGCCAAAGCAGCGCGTGCGCGCTGACCACCCGATAGCGTGGCGGGGTCGGCATGCGCAAAACCCTGCAACTCCACTTCCTCCAAGGCTTGCGCCACCTGCGCCTCGCGTGCCGCCTGCGGTCCGGCGGCGACCGCAAACAACAGGTTTTCTCGCACCGTCATATGCGCAAACAATAAATCGTCTTGGTACAGCAAAGCAATGCGCCGCGCGCGCGTGGGCAAGCTGTCCACACGCCGACCCATGACATGCAGCATGCCCTGAAATTGCATGGCCGGCGCCAGCGTGCCGCAGATTGCAGCCAGCAGGCTGGACTTGCCCGACCCGCTGGCCCCCATGATGGTGTGTACCGCACCGGCCGGCAGCGCAATGGCCAGGTCTTGCACCAGCACGGCAGCGGGGCTACGCAGGCTCTGCACTTGCAGATGTAGTGCCAAGGGGGTGTCAGTGCAAGAGGACATAAACCGCTGCATCCTAAGCCAGGCTGCGCGCAGTAAGTGGTGGCGCAAAACGCCGTTTGCGGCCCAGCCAAAGCGCCAGCCCAAACAGGCCTGCAGGTAAAAGCCATTGCAAGAGCGCAAAGGCGGCCAGCAGCGGGCGTTGACCGCCAGAAGACAGGGCCAGCGCTTCGGTCGTCACCGTCGCAAAGCGCCCGCCGCCGACAAACAAAGTAACCAAGAACTGCGCCACGCTAACGGCAAAGCCCACCGCAAAAGCCGCCGCCAAAGCCGCGCGCAACAAGGGCCACTGCACCTGCCACAAATAGGCCCAATGCGAACGGCCCAGGCTGGCCGCCAAATGCGCGCCACGCCGATCCAGCGCGGCATACGGGCCTTGCAAGCTGAGCAGCACATAGGGCCAGACGCTGGCACTATGCGCCAGCCACAAGCCCCAAGCGCTGGCATCCCAGCCCAGCGCAATGCACACGCGCTGCAAGCCCAGCGCCCACAGCAAGGTCGGCACAGCCAAGGGCAGGTAAGAGGCACCGAACAAAGCGGCATGCCAGCGCACGGGCAGGCATTCCAGGCAAAGCAGTGCCAGCACCAAAGCCATGCCAGCACTTGCCAAGCCCAGCCACAAGGTCGTGCCCAGCACCCCGACACTTCCTAGCACTTGCTGCCAGGCTTGCAGCGTCCAGGACTGCGGCCACAAGGCCGGAAATA
>JAEMRG010000110.1 GCA_016463455.1 Rhodoferax sp. | reverse complement strand
CCCTGGGGCGCATGCAGCACGTAATGCACGCCTTCCATGGCCGTGGCAATACGCATAGCGCCTACATGGGGCGGCCCTTCGTATGTCCACAAAGTCAGTTGCATGCTGCGCTTTCTTCAGGCCGCCAGGCGCATACGGCGCACCAGCGGACGGGTAAATAATTCGGCCAGATCGCCGGCCTGGTCAAAGCCCTGGATGGGCGTGAATACCAGTTCGATCGCCCATTTGGTCGTCATGCCTTCGGACTCCAGCGGATTGGCCAGGCCGAGGCCGCAGACCACCAGGTCCGGGTGCGCGGCGCGGCAGCGGTCCAGCTGGTTTTCCACATGCTGGCCTTCCGACAGAAAGGTGCCTTCGGGCAGCAAAGCCAACTCTTGGGCCATATGCTGGCGATGCAAATAGGGCGTACCCACTTCCAGTAGGCGCATGCCCAGTTCGCGTGCCAAAAAGCGCGCGAGCGGGATTTCGAGCTGCGAGTCGGGGAAGAAGAAAATGCTTTTGCCTTCCAGGTGCAGCCGCGCGCGGGCCAGTGCTGCCGTGGCGCGCGCGGTAGGCGCTGAAACGGCTGCTTCAAAGCGCTGCGCCGGCACGCTAAAGGCCGTGGCCGCTGCTTGCAGCCAGGCGGTGGTGCCCTCGATGCCCAGGGGAAAGGGCGCGGACAACAACTGCGCGCCGCGGGCTTGCAAAGCCCGTGCGGTATCGGCCAAAAAGGGTTGGGCCAGCAATAAGCGGGTGTTCGGACCAACGGGCGCTTGGTCGGCGGCGCGGCGCGGGGGGAAAAAGCGGACTCGCTCCATGCCCATTTGCGTAAACAAACGGATAAATTGGTCTTCCACCACATCGGCTAGGGTGCCGACCACCATCAGCTCCTGCGGCGCATCGGCCGCCTGCACCGGTAATTCCGGCACCATGGAGGCCAGGCAGGCGTCTTCCCCTTGGGTGAAAGTGGTCTCGATCCCGCTACCCGAGTAGTTGAGCACCCGCACCGAGGGCGAATGCTGCGCAGACAAGCGCGATGCGGCGCGCGACAAATCGAGTTTGATCACTTCCGAGGGACAAGAGCCCACCAGAAACAGTAATTTGATTTCGGGGCGGCGCGCCAGCAGCTGGCCCACCACGCGGTCGAGCTCGGTATTGGCGTCGGCCAGTCCCGCCAAATCGCGCTCGTCAATGATGGCGGTAGCAAAGCGCGGCTCGGCAAAAATCATGACGCCAGCGGCAGACTGAATCAGGTGGGCGCAGGTGCGCGAGCCCACGACCAGGAAAAATGCGTCCTGAATCTTGCGGTGCAGCCAGATGATGCCGGTCAGGCCGCAAAACACCTCGTGCTGGCCCCGCTCGCGCAACACTGGCGCATCGCTGCAGCCGCTTGCGGCCTTGACGGGAATGGGGAAGGCGACAGCGCTCATGCTGCAGCCATTACCAAATGAGGCTGCACGCGGGACGCCGCCGCTTCGCGCAGACGGGCTTCCTGGTCCAGGCGCGCGGCGCGCAGTTTCAGAATGAATTGGCCGGCGTTGACGACATAGGTGGCATAGGCCGCCAGCGCCAAATACATCAGCTCGTAGCTGGAAAGCAAGCCCTTGAACAGGGCCACCAAGTAGGCGCTATGCAGGGCCAACACCAGCATGCTGAAAACGTCCTCCCAGAAAAATGAGGGGGCAAACAGGTAGCGCCCGAAGACCACTTTTTCCCAAATGCAGCCGGTGATCATGATGGTGTAGAGCACCAGGGTCTTGGCGACTACCGAGTTATTGGCCGTCTGAAGACCTTCGCCGGTGGCGAGGTAACGCAGCACAAAACCCAGGCTGCCCAAAAAAATGAAAAACTGGATGGGCGCCAAAATGCCTTGCACAAACGTCCAGTAAGTTTTGTCGCGACGCACCCGCTCCTCTGGGGTGTACAGAGGAGGACGGGGCTTTTTCGCGCTGGCCGCAGGGCCCGCGAAATGCGATCGCATATCAGTCATGGGACGCAATTTATCCCCACTTTTTGTAAATGTCAACTTTTTGTTACGTCAATCAAATTTGACACTCGCGAAATCCCGAGTGTTTTTATCGGGAATTAAAAAATCTTTGACCTAGGCCCATTTGAAGCGTACAACGGCCCGGACTTCTGGAAAAGTAAATTGACTACTTCACCGGTTGGCGCCCGGCGCTGCCGAAGGAATCGAAGCCGTTTTTCCACGCCCTGAGAGGGCGATCCCAATAATTAGACGAGACAATTCCTTTGACGAAGGAGGGAAAAAATATGGGTTCATCCAATCGGAGCACCTTGGTAAGTGACGCAGGTTTTAGTGAGGACAGGCAGGCCGAAGGCTGGCAGGGCGCGCAGGGTGCTGCCAACGGCAGTTATGCGGGCCGCAATGAGGCTTCTCCAGACCTGAACGGCTCAGACCATACGGTCGCCTTGCTGGCGCAGGCGATTCAGCATGAAATCATCCCCCGCCTGATGCTTGCGCACCGCACCCCTATTGAGTGCGATGTGCCCCCTGAGGTGGCCAAGGTCGCTGTAAGCGTTGAGGAGGTGGCCGCGTTCGGGCAGCTTATCCTGAACCACAAAGAGGATCAGGCACTGGCCTGTATTACCCGCATGCGTGCCGCCGGTGCGCCCATCGAGGCGATTTACCTCGATTTGTTGGCGCCGGTTGCGCGCTACCTGGGCGAACTCTGGGAAGAGGATCTATGTGATTTCACGGACGTCACACTGGGCTTAGGTCACCTGCAAAAAATGCTTCGCGATCTGAATAAGGAAGCCGAGCAGGCCAGGAACCTCAAGTCCAATGGGCTGAGTATTCTGCTAGTGCCGACCCCTGGCGAGCAACATACATTTGGGCTGGCTATGGTGGCCGAACTGTTTCGCAAACAGGGCTGGGACGTGGTGGGCGGGCCCTACGATCTGGGGGATTCGCCCCAGGTGCTGACGGGCCAGCGCGCCTTTGATGTGGTCGGTTTTTCGCTGGCGACCTTAGTCAATTTAGACAATCTAAGAAAAACTATTGCAGAGGTTCGCAAGGCTTCGAAGAACAAGGGGGTGTGCATAATGGTGGGCGGACCGCTGTTCACCTTGCATCCCGAATATGTCAAGACCGTGGGTGCCGATCTGGTGGCCGGCGACGCCCAAGAGGCTCCCTCGATGGTTCGATTGCACCTTGCCAGCAGCGGCACCCTGCAATAAAGCTGCACCCCAATAATTACATGGAAACCCTATGACCCAGCCCCTCGAAACTACCCCTACTCAGCAAGCGGGGCGGTTTGATCAAGCGCAGCGTTATTTTGATCGCCTAGATTCCGATACGGTTTCCCAGTTGATCACCGCCGCCGCGGACGTTGTGCTGGTGATGGACGCCCAGGGCGTGATTCAAGACGCGGCATTTGGCAATGACGAATTACTGAGCCATGGATACTCCCACTGGATGGGCAAGCCTTGGAGCCAAACGGTTACCGAGGAGAGCAAGACCAAAGTAGCCTCCATGTTGCGTGACCTGGGCACAGGCAAGGGTGCCAAATGGCGCCATTTGAACCAACAGGCCAGTGACGGAACCGATATACCCCTTTCCTATTCGCTGATCCAGGTGCCACCTTTGCCGGGGAAAAACTCGGCGCACGCCATCGCATTCGGACGCGATTTGCGGCCCCAAGCGGCACTGCAACAAAAATTGGTAAGCGCGCAGCGCTCCATGGAGCGCGATTACTGGCAGCTCAAACACGTGGAGACACGGTACCGCTTGTTATTCCAAGTCTCCTCCGAAGCCCTGCTAATTCTGGACGCCAATACCGAAAAGCTAGAAGACAGCAACCCCGCTGCGCAAGCGCTGTTCGGAGAGGCGTTGGGCAAAACAGGATGGAGTCTGGCAAACAGTCTGGATAAGCGTAGCTTCACCGCACTGAGTCAAGTTTTGTCTGGCTTGCGCGCCAGCGGGCAATCGACACCGATTGACATCCGTCTGGTGCCCAGCAATACCGAACTGAGTGTTTCGGTCTCGCTCTTCCGCCAGGAACAATCGGCGCATTTTCTGTTGCGCATGGGTGCTAAAAGCCACTTGGCAGACTCCTCGGCGAGCGCGAATGCCAAGCAAGTGCTCGCCGACGTCATGGAGAGTGCGCCTGACGCCTTTGTGGTTACCGATCTGAGCGGCAATGTGCTGACGGCGAATCGCGCATTTTTGCAGTTGGCCCAGGTGAGCAATGAAGCCCTGGTGCGCGGTGAATCCCTGGAGCGCTGGCTGGGGCGTGCAGGCGTGGATTTGAGTGTCTTGATTTCCAATTTGCGCCAGCGCGATGTGGTGCGCTTGTTTGCCACCCGTATGCGCGGCGACTATGGCTCCAACACGGATGTGGAAATCTCGGCGGTGGCAGTCACTACGGGTGAGCAACGGTGCTTGGGATTTACCATCCGCGACGTCGGTTTGCGCCTGAACAACGAAGCCAAACCCAGCCGCGATTTACCTCGATCGACCGGGCAAATGACCGAGTTGGTGGGCCGCGTTCCGCTTAAAGACATCGTGCGCGAGACCACCGACCTGATTGAGCAACTGTGCATCGAAGCGGCGCTGGAACTGACCGGCGACAACCGCGCGTCGGCGGCTGAAATGCTGGGCCTCTCGCGCCAAAGCCTGTACGTGAAGTTGCGCCGCTTTGGCATGGGCGACCCTGGGGCAGAGAGCGAAAGCTAAAGCTATTGCGGTGCCTGCGCAACGCAGGCACTAGGGGAAACCATAGGAAGTGTAAATTTAACTTGACACAAGCAAGTGTCATGGGTAAAACCTACGGGCATGGCGCCGCCCCAAATTTCTGCAATCACCGAGCTGTTTAAGCCCATCACCTGGTTTCCACCCATGTGGGCTTTTGCCTGCGGCGTGGTGGCTTCGGGCGTGCCGATGGAAGGTAAATGGCTGCTAGCCCTTATCGGCGTGGCGCTGGCCGGGCCCTTTGTCTGCGCCACCAGCCAGGCGGTGAACGACTGGTTTGACCGCCATGTGGACGCCCTCAACGAGCCGCAGCGCCCTATCCCTTCAGGTCGCATGCCAGGACGCTGGGGTTTGTATATCGCCATTATTTGGACGCTGGTGTCATTGGCGGTAGCTAGCCTGTTGGGGCCTTGGGGCTTTGGCGCCGCGGTCGTGGGCCTGCTACTGGCCTGGGCCTATAGCGCACCACCCTTGCGGCTCAAAGAAAACGGCTGGTGGGGCAATGCCGCCTGCGGCATCAGCTACGAAGGTATTGCCTGGACTACGGGTGCCGCCGTGATGGCTGGTGGCCAGATGCCCGATGCGCGCTCACTCTGGCTGGCCTTGCTCTACAGCATAGGCAGCCACGGCATCATGACGCTCAATGATTTCAAGGCGGTGGCAGGAGACCGGGCCATGGGCGTGCGCTCGCTGCCGGTGCAACTGGGCGAGCAGCGCGCAGCCAACGTAGCCTGCTGGTTCATGGCCTTGCCGCAAATTGTGGTCATCCTCTTGCTGTTCGCCTGGGGCCAGCCCGGGCGCGGTCTGGTGGTGGCGGTGCTGCTGGGTATTCAAGTGCTGATGATGGATTATTTTTTAACACGCGTCAGTCAAAGAGCGCTGTGGTACAGCGGCTTTGGCGTGCCGTTTTTTGTCGCCGGGATGATGGTCAGTGCCTTTGCTTTGCGCGCACTGATCGGTGCGGACGCATGAGCGTCGGGGGATGCGTGAGGTGGCCTGAAAAAGAGGTCATTGCACGTGCCGTTTTTTATCAATACGAGAAAGCTATGAGGTGCTTCGATGGAGACAAATGAGACCTTTGATGTAGTCGTGGTAGGCGGCGGCCCGGCAGGCGCGACCGCAGCGCATACGCTGGCGCAGCGCGGGCATTCGGTGCTCTTACTAGACCGCGCGGGGCGCATCAAACCCTGCGGCGGCGCGATACCGCCGCGCTTGATCAAAGATTACGCCATCCCCGACCATTTGCTGGTCGCTAAAGCGCAATCGGCACGCATGATTGCGCCTAGTAATCACAAAGTGGATATCCCGATAGACAACGGTTTTGTCGGCATGGTGGACCGCGCTGAGTTTGACGAGTGGTTGCGCGAGCGCGCGGCCAGCGCCGGCGCAGTGCGGCGCATCGGCACCTTTGACAAGCTAAGCCGCGATGCCGATGGCGTGAGCGTGGTGCATTACCTGGCGCGCGAGCGCTCGCAGCGCGGTGAAGGCACACCGGCGCAGGTACGTGCGCGCAGCATCATCGGGGCCGACGGCGCCAAGTCGCAAGTGGCGCGCCAGGCCGGCGTGGAGGGTGCCAAGGACACGCAATATGTGTTCGCCTACCACGAGATTGTCAAAGCCCCGGCCATCAAGCCCGCCGGCTATGACGGCACGCGCTGCGATGTGTATTACCAGGGCCAACTCTCGCCGGATTTTTACGGCTGGGTGTTCCCGCACGGCGACACCTTGAGCATTGGCACCGGCAGTGCGGACAAAGGCTTTTCATTGCGCCATGCCGTGGGCTTGTTGCGCGATGCCTCGGGCCTAGGCCAAGCCGAGGTGCTACGCCGCGAAGGCGCGCCGCTGCCGATGAAGCCGCTCAAGCGCTGGGACAACGGCCGTGACGTGGTGCTGGCCGGCGACGCGGCAGGCGTGGTGGCACCGGCCTCGGGCGAAGGTATTTATTACGCCATGTACGGCGGCGAGTTGGCGGCCTATGCGGTAGAAAAACTGCTGCACACCGGCGAAGTGAAAAGCTTGCGGTTGGCACGCAAACAATTCATGCACGCACACCGCACCGTATTTGCCGTGCTGGGCATCATGCAATGGTTTTGGTATAGCAATGAAAAGCGGCGCGAACG
>JAEMRG010000003.1:24987-27408 GCA_016463455.1 Rhodoferax sp. | reverse complement strand
TGGGTGGCCACGGCGGTGGCCGCATCGACCACGGTGTAGCCCAAGGCGCGGGCATGGTCGCGCTGCGATGGTTCGATCCAGACCGCTTCCAAGCCAAAAGCCGGTTCGGTAGTGGGCGTGCCCTCTAGATTGCCATAGACCTGGCCGGGGTTGATCGCCATTTCGCGACCGACTTTGACTTTGCCGCGTCCGCGCACCACGCCTTTGAGCACGATGTGGTAGCTGTCCGGGTCGATGCTCAAGGCATCGCGGATGCGCACCGGCTGGATCAAAAAGCCCAGCTCGGCAGACAATTTTTTGCGCACGCCTTTAACGCGCGTCATCAGCTGGCCGCCGGTCTCGGCATTGACCAGCGGTATCAGGCCGTAGCCGATTTCCAGGCCCACCAGGTCCACCTGGTCCAGGTCTTCCCAATCGAGTTCCTTGGGTTGCTCGGCGGCGGCTACGGCGGCGGCCTCGGCCACTTTTTCGGGGGAGTCGGCGGCGGCTTCGCGGCGTAACAGCATCCAACCCAGACCCGCAGTAGCAGCGGACAAAAAGATAAACACCAGGTGCGGCATGCCAGGCACTACACCGAGCACCGCCATGATGATGGAGGTAACAAACAAAGCCGTCGGATTGCCCAACTGGCTGGAGGCCTGCTCGGTCATGGACTCGGTGGTCGTCACCCGTGTCACCACAATAGCCGTTGCCAGCGATAGCAACAAGGCAGGAACTTGGGCAACCAGGCCGTCACCGATGGTGAGCAGGGAATAAATACGCGCAGCATCGCCCATCGATAAGCCATGCTGGCCTACACCAATGGCAAAACCTCCTACGAGGTTGATGATCAAAATCAACAGCGCGGCAATGGCGTCACCGCTGACAAACTTGGAAGCACCGTCCATGGAGCCGAAAAAGTCCGACTCTTGGGTGAGTTCGGCCCGCCGTGTACGGGCCGTGTCCTGATCGATCACGCCCGCATTCAGGTCTGCATCAATCGCCATTTGCTTACCGGGCATCGCGTCCAGGGTAAAGCGGGCATTGACCTCGGAGACGCGTCCGGCGCCCTTGGTCACCACAAAGAAATTCACGATCATCAAGATAATGAAAATGATGAAGCCCACGACGTAATTGCCGCCGATGACAAACTCTCCGAATGCAGCCACCACCTTGCCGGCCGCATCATGGCCCTCATGGCCGTTCACCAGAATCACCCGGGTCGAGGCCACATTGAGCGCCAGGCGCAGCATGGTGGCAAACAGCAGCACCGAGGGGAAGGAGGAAAATTCCAACGGCTTGCGCACTTTGATCGCAATCATGATGATCAAGAGCGCAGACGCTATATTGAAAGTGAACAGCACATCCAGCACGATGGGAGGCAGAGGAATGACCAACATACCCATGATCAACAAAACCAAGCCCGGAATGCTCAGGTCATTGAAGTTGAACTTGGATAAATTTTGTCGGATTGTCGACAGGGTCAGCGTGCTCATAGTCAGTATTCGGTGGATATCGGCAGGTTGAAGTGGTGTGCAGGCTTGGGTTTTATCGGGTGGCAAGGGCTTGAAGCAATCTCTATGCCACTGACATTGAGCGCCTCATCCCAGGCTGCAGCTGCGGCAAACCCTTACCCGTCACGTTTCTTGCGTTACACATGGCATTGCCACATCCAGTGGCGCGCTGAAGGATGGAAATTTCCATGGACGCACGAACCAATTTTTTGACCGCTCCGGCCACGGCCCAGAGGGGAAACGATGTTTTAGCCGAGCCCTCAGGGGATGAGGCCAGCGCCTCGGGGGCGCAATTTGCCGGGGTGCTCAATGGGCAAATGCTCAAGCTCGAACGGCAAGCCCTTGCCTCACCGGCCACGGAATCGGTCGATTTACAGGTGTTGCGCCTGGGCAACAAGCTCAATGTCATCACCACCGACGCCCCTTTGCCCGACCTGGCCAGCCTGGCCGATTTCGCCCGTGCCCAGGGTTTGGGTGAATCGGCGGTACTGGCCTTGTTTGGCTCGGCCGGCAGCGGCCTTGCCAGCATCGGCGCCGCCATCTCGGTCGGCACGGGTATGCCCGCGCAGGCCACCGAACTGCCAGACAATGGCAACCCGCAAGCGGCCCAGGCCCTAGCCCAAACTGCCGCAGCCTCCTTAATACAGATAGCGCTTACTTCTACCCATGCGGGTGCCGTGGCGGGTGAAAACTGGCTGGGACAGCGCAGCCCGATCGCTGGGACTGCGGATGCAGCCGATGCCTTCAAGGTATCTGCAAGCGCTGTGGTGGTAGGCGGGACGTCGGAAATGCCCGCCGCACCGGCCCTGGCTGCGGACACCTTAAACCCATGGAGCGCCCTGCATGCGCTGCGCCATCGCGGCCTGACCAGCGAAGCGGCCCCAGTAGCCTTGGGCAGCGCAAACCGGCTTGAGCTGCAAGGCACAGA
>JAEMRG010000003.1:9290-24887 GCA_016463455.1 Rhodoferax sp. | reverse complement strand
GGCGGCCCCAGTAGCCGTGGGCCCTGCAAACCGGCTTGAGCTGCAAGGCACAGAGGCGGCCCCAGTAGCCGTGGGCCCTGCAAACCGGCTTGAGCTGCAAGGCACAGAGACAGCTCCAGCGGCCTTGGGCAGCGCAGCCCCGCTCGAAGTACGCAGCACGCAGCTTGCCCCTTCAGCGCTGAGTCCGGACGCCCTGGCTGCCGCGGCCCTTGCCGCAGCCGTGCACGCGGGTCTGGGCATGACGGCGTTGCAGCAAGCCACCGAGCTAGGCGAGTCCGCTGTGACCCTGACCAGTCTGAGCATAGAAAAATCTGGCAGCAGCCCACCGGCCAGCCTGATCGATACGAAGGCGGTAGTCCCTGCAGGCGCCAAAGGTACTAGCCAGGCCAGCGTGCTCCTGAGCGCGGTCGCGGTCGCGGTCGCGGTCGCAGCCGAAGAAGAAGTACCCGACAAGCCACAAGCCGACTTGCAAATTCGCCTCTTGCCGCCAGACCAAGCGATTACCCAGCGTCTGGCCCAGATGGCAGGTAAATCCAAGGCTATTGATTGGTCGGCCTTGCTGGCCGGGCAAAAAGTCTCCGACACGCTCGCGGGTCTGGCGCAAAGCCCCAGGCCAGCCCTGAGTGATACGCAAGCCAAATTGGTCGCGCAAATGCAAGCCAATGGCCAATTGCCCGATTCCGGCGACGAGGCACGCAATGCCCTGCTGGCCAAACTACAAGTCCAGGCCGCAAGCGCCGGTACCGCTCCGGCGGGGCTCAACGCGCAGGCGGGGACCCCCGCTTTGGCAAGCGCCGCGCAGCCACAGCTCGCTACGGGTATAGCGCCATTGGCAAGCCAAAGCGTAGGCGTCGCGGCGGTGTTCCCTGCGAAGGACACGACGCCATCAGCGCCAAGCGCCCTGGCCGCACAAGGGGCCGGTGCCGCACAAGCATTGCACCAGGCGCGCGCCCACAGCCTGTGGGAAAGTGTGCGCATCGAGGTGCCATCGGGACTGGTTCTGGAAGCCCTACAAGAACAACAGGCCCAAAAATCGGATGCTGAGCCGACCGTGCCGCTCAGCGCAGCGGCGGGCTCGGCAAGCAACCTGTCGCACAGCCTGGCCGTCGACAAAGCGCAAGTCACCACCCCCCAAGCCCTGGCCGAACAACGCGCTGCCCAGTACCAAGAGGTAGCCGACCAACTGGGCGAGGCCATGGCCAAGCGCCTGATGGCCCAAATTGAGCGCGGCCAATGGAAGATGCAACTGCGCATGCAACCCGCTGCGCTGGGCCGCATCGATGTCGAACTCGATATGCACGCCAGAGGCCTAGATGCCATATTCACTTCAGATAATGCCGTGACCCGAGAATTGATGGCCCAAGGCTCGGCCCGCTTACGCGACACGCTGACACAAACTGGCACAACAGTTGCTTCAGTTGTAGTGAATGGGGATTCAGGCCGTCAATCCGGCGGAAATTCGACACCCGGTCGAAAGTTCAAAGGTGAGCAAGGCGAAAAGAGCAATAAGTCAGAAGCCGCAGCGCCTGTCATTGCGGCCGCCAGGTCGGCCAATGGGCAAGGCGATGGCCTCAATGTGTTGGCGTAAGCTTCGCCCCATGCAGATAAGCATTTTGAAGAACTCTGATTAAGAGGTAACTTATGGCAGACGCAGCAGCAGCAGCAGCAGAACCGGAAGCGGAAGGCGAAGCCAAGCCCAAAAAGCCCATCGGGCTGATTATTGGCGTTATCGTCGGAATCATTGTGCTGATCGCCGGCACGGTGGTGGGTACGCTTTTGCTTGCCAAACAAACCGGATTTTTTGCGCCTCCGCCCAACCCAGAGGCCATGCTCGAAGGCGAAGCCGGAGACGGCCATGGTGAGAAAGCCGCCGATGGCCATGGTGCGCCCGCCGGTGACAAGAAGGGCGACGGCAAGGATGCCGGCGGCCCGCCCAAGTTGAATAAAAAATCTCCTGACAGCCCGCGCTTTGAATACACCTACTTCCAGTTGGAACGTGAATTTTTGGTCAATCTGTCTGGCTCGAAAAAAGTCATGTCGGTGCAGATCGCCTTGATGACGCGCTACGACGAGCGCGTGATCGAGAACGTGAAAAAGCACGAGTTTGCGCTGCGCTCGGCCATCATGGACGCGATGCGCCTGACGACCGAGGCCGATCTCGCTAAACCCGATTTCCGACGCGATCTGGCCAAAAAAGTCGCCGACGTGATGAACACGATGTTGGAAAAGTATGAGGACTTCGGCGGCGTCGAGGAAATCAATTTCACCAACTTTATCGTCCAGTAAAACACCGGCCTCACCGACAAAGCGCTTTGCACTATGGCCGATAACCTGCTTTCCGCCGACGAACTCTCCGCCTTGGCCGAAGGGGTCAATGACGGTTCGATTGCGGTGGATACTGGCTTTAATACCGCGGCGCGCGTGAAAAAGCACGACTTAGCCAGCGAAGACAGCAGCTTGGGCGTCAATGTCGGCTCGATCGACATGATTAACGAGCGCTTTATCCGCTTGTTCCGCCCGCAGCTCATGGAAGTCTTGCGCACCAGCCCGCGGATCAATCCGACCAAGGTGCAAATCGTTAAATTTGGCGACTACGTCAAAGACTTGCGTGCGCCGCTCTCGGTCAACGTCATCCGTATGAACCCGCTGCGCGGTTTCACGTTGGTGGTCATGGACCCGACGATTGTGTTTAGCTCGCTGGACAGCTTTTTTGGCGGATTTGGCAAAGGCACGCTGGGACACCTCGCGCCTGGTCGTCTGTTCACGCCGATGGAGACACGCATCATCAATATGATTTTGGATGTGACTTTCCGCAATTTGAAAGAAGCCTGGAGCCCGCTGATGCCGGTGGATTTCGAGTTCGTCAGCTCCGAAATCAACCCGCAATTCGCGCAGATTGCCGACGAAAACGACCTGGTCATTTTGAGCCGCTTCGAAACGGAAACCGCCACCCAAAACGTCGGTTTCTTTGATGTAGTGCATCCCTACACCTCGCTCAAACCGGTGCGTGAATTGTTGCGCAGCCGGGTGCAGTCGGGAGACGGCAATGAAGACTCCGACCGCCAGTGGCGCGGCGAACTCGAAGACGCTGTGGGCGGCGCCTGCATGGAAGCGCGCGTGGTACTGGGCTATATCAACTCCACCCTGCGCGTGGTCGAGTCCATGCAAGCGGGCGATATTTTGTATTTCAAGAAGCCCGAGTTTGCGGTGCTTGAAGCCAATGAAATTCCGGCCTTTGAAGTGCATGTGGGCACGCTGGGCGCCCAGGTGGCAGTTCAGGTCGAACGTGCCGTTGTCCCCGGCAAATCCTAACGTTTGAGGAAACACCCCATGACCGAAGCACTGACCGACGAGAGCTCCGCCAGCCACGATGCGGAAAACCAGATCAACCCCGAAGTCCTGCAAAACATCAGCGTCACGCTGAGTATTGAGGTCGGCCGCGCCATGATCAAAATCAAAGACCTGATGCGCTTGACCCAAGGCAGCGTGGTAGAGCTCGACCGCATTGCCGGCGAGCCGCTGGATCTTTTAATCAACAACACCGTAGTCGCACAAGGCGAAGTGGTGCTGGTCAACGAGCGCTACGGCATCCGCCTGACGCGTGTGGTGCCGGCATCCGAGCGGATGAAAAACCTGTAGGCACAGCATGGGTACCGCCGGCGCTATCGGAGTCGATTGGCTACGGGTCAGCGGCAGCTTTGTATTGGTATTGCTGCTGCTCGGTGGCATGCTGTGGTTATTGCGCCGCATGAAAGATATGCAGCTACGCCACAAAGGCCCGGCGCGGCTCGAATTGTGCGAAACCATTCACGTCGGTCCCCGCCAAAAAGTAGCGCTGGTGCGGGTAGGCGACAAACACATACTGGTTGGCATCAGCCCGCAACAACTCGTTGCGCTCGGCGAAGTACAAGCCTTTGCCATCACGGAAGGAACGCGCAGTGAAAGCTAAATACGGGGTGGGCATTTTGCTGCTGCTGTTGCTGGCAGTGCCCGCCTATTCCTTGGCACAGGGCATTCCTATGGTCAATGTGACCGGCACCGGCAAAGACACGCAATACAGCCTGTCTTTGCAATTGCTGGCACTGATGACGGTGCTCACGCTGCTGCCTTCGCTGCTTTTGATGATGACATCGTTTGTGCGCATCATCATCGTCATGTCTATTTTGCGCCAGGCCCTGGGTACGGGACAGACGCCGCCCAATAACGTGCTGGTCGGCATTGCCTTGTTTTTAACGCTGTTCATCATGGCGCCGACGCTCGAAGCGGTATACCAAAACGCTGCCGTTCCCTACATGGAGCAAGGCATGAAGTTTGATAAAGCCCTGGCCGCCGCCGAGGCCCCGCTGCGCAGTTTCATGACCAAGCAAACGCGTGAAGACGATATCGGCATGTTTATGCAAATGGCCCGCAACAAGGATGTGGCCAGCGCCGATGCCGTGCCCTTTACCACCTTGGTACCGGCCTTTATCACCTCCGAACTCAAAAGCGCTTTCACCATCGGTTTTCTGATTTACATCCCCTTTGTGGTGATTGACTTGATTGTGGCCAGCGTGCTGATGTCCATGGGTATGGCGATGTTGTCACCCATGATGATTTCCATGCCCTTCAAACTCATGTTGTTTGTGCTGGTCGATGGCTGGAGCCTGATCATGGGTTCGCTGGCGGCCAGCTTTGTCACCTAAATTGCACCAGGAGAAATAGCATGGATATCGCAGCGGTGGTAGATATAGGGCACCAAGCTTTGTGGATGGTGGTGCTGATTTCTGCGCCCTTGCTTGGCGTTTCGCTGGCCGTGGGCCTGGTGATCGGCATCATCCAGGCTGCTACCTCGATCAACGAACAGACCCTGAGTTTCATCCCCAAGCTGGCGGCATTGGCTATTACCCTGGCCTTGGTAGGCGGCTGGCAACTGGCGACGCTGGTGGACTACACGCGCGGCCTGTTTCAGAGTATTCCTACGCTGTTCGCCTAAACGCCACAGCGCACTAAGTCTTTCTACCATGAACCTGCTGGCCGCCGACCTCATCGAAAGGTTTTACACCTTTTTGTGGCCTATGCTGCGGATCTCGGCGCTGCTCTTGTCGGCACCGATTTTTTCTTTGCGGGCGCTCAACGTGCGCATGCGCGTGCTTTTGGGTGTGGCGCTGACCTGGATGATTTACCCCCTGTTTGACTGGCCGGCTATCGACCCGGTTTCACCCGCAGGTTTGGTAGAGGTGTTCAACCAAGTCTCTATTGGCTTGATCATGGGCTTGTCGCTGCAAGTCATTACCGCCGCCATCTTGTTGGCAGGGCAGTCCATCTCTACTGCCATTGGCTTGTCCATGGCCATGTTGATGGACCCCAACTTAGGCAATGTGCCGGTGGTCGCGCAATTTGTGCTCATCTTGTCCACGCTGATTTTTGTCAGTCTGGGCGGACACACCATGCTGCTGGCGCTGCTCGTTGATAGCTTTAACAGCCTGCCGATTGGCAAAGGCCTGCTCACTGCCACGGCTTGGGCGCATTTTGTGAAGTGGAGCTCCATGATTTTTCTGGGCGCCGTGCTGATGGCCTTGCCGATCATGGTGACCATGTTGTTCATCAACATCGGCCTGGGCGTGGCCACCCGCGCCGCGCCCAGCCTAAACCTTTTTTCACTCGGCTTGCCGGTGATGATTGTGGCCGGCTTTGCGGTGATGATGGTCGCCCTGCCCAGCATGGGCGCACGCATTGAATGGCTCTGGCTGCAGGGCTTTATGGAAATACGGGGCCAGATCAGCCCTGCCGGAGGCTAAGCCATGGCAGAAGACAGCGGCGATCGCACCGAAGACCCGACCGCGCGGCGCCTCAAGCGTGCGCGCGATGACGGCCAGGTCGCCCGCTCGAGCGAGCTGCCGGCGGCAGCCGTCATGATTTTCAGCGTCTTCATGCTGCTGATGCTGGGCGATGTGTGGTTCAAACAGTTATCGGTGTATTTCGGCGCCGGCTTCACGTTTGACCGCAAGTTACTCGAGTCGCCCATGCTGCTGCCAGCCGCCTTTGGCAGCCAATTGCTTCATGGTCTGCTATTGGTCTTGCCGCTGATGCTACTCACCATGGTGGTGGCGATATTGGCTTCGGGCGCCACTGGCGGCTTCTTGTTTTCGTTCAAATCCATCTTGCCCGATTTTGCCAAACTCAACCCCATTAGCGGGATGAAAAAGATCGTCGGCGTGAATGCCGCTGTCGAGTTGCTTAAATCGATATTGAAAATGGTCTTGATCGGCACGGTGCTGGTTAATTTGCTGAGTAACCACTTTGCCGAGCTGATGGCCCTGGGCTCTATGGCCCTGGAGCCCGCCTTGGCCAAAGCCGGCAGCCTGATTTCCGAGTCGGTGATGTGGCTCACGCTGTGCCTGGTGCTGATCGCGATGATCGATGTGCCGTACCAAAAATACAGCTTCATGAAGCGCATGCGCATGACCAAGCAAGAGATCAAGGACGAGCACAAAGACATGGAAGGTCGCCCCGAGGTCAAGGCGCAAATCCGCCGTCGCCAGCGTGAAGTCTCCACCGCACGCATGATGCAAAAAGTCAAAGAAGCCGACGTCATCATCACCAACCCGGAACACTTTGCGGTAGCCCTGTCCTACGACCCGACCTCCGACGGTGCGCCCCTGCTGCTGGCCAAAGGCGTTGACCACAGCGCCGCGCGCATTCGCGAAGAAGGCAAAGCGCACAGCATCGAAATCTTTGCCGCACCCGAACTAGCCCGTGCGCTGTACTTCACCACCGAGTTGGACCAACCCATCCCCGAGGCCCTGTATTTCGCCGTAGCCCAGGTGATTGCGTATGTGTTCAGCCTGGCCCAGGTGCAGCCCGGGGTTGACCCGATGGCGCGCCCGGCACCCAAACTTCCGGCGTCCATGCTGTTTGATACCAACGGCAAGCCTTTGCACCCTGAGGCAGTAGCCGAATGACCGAACTCTACTTTCCTGGCGACGACAGCATTGCAGGCGTGCAGCCGCTGCTTTTTCGCGTCGCCGACCGCATGCGCCTGGAGGGCTACGTTTCTGCACTGGTGCAGGACAATATGAGCTTGTCCCTGGTCAGTGGCTTTGACGCCATCTTGGACCACTACGGCAAATTGCTGGTCGCCCGCCTGCGCGAAGCGGCGCCGCACATCGGCCTGGAAGTCTGCTTTCCCGCCAGCGCGGACGCCCTGATCACCCGTTTTAACGAAGTGCTGCAGGACTACTCCATCGAAGACGCGATGGGCGCCAAATTCCATAACGCTCCGCCCAAAATCTGGATCGTGCACGACGCCGGCGCACTGCCAGACAATGAAATTCAGCTTCTGGCGCGCTTGGTGCAACATTTCCCCGGCGCCAACATCCGCGTGGTGATGTTGTTTAACGCCTCCAGCCAAAAACAAAAACTGCTGGCCGCTTTTGGCCGACGCATCCTCAGTTGGGAAATCGAGCCACCCACCGCAGAGCAAGCCGATATCTTGCTGGAGCAGGCCCGGGCCCAAGGCCGCGAAGGCGTGGTGGGCGCGCTGCTGCGCCAGATTTCGCCGCATAAAAAACCGGCACTACACCCCATGGCCATGCCCGAGCTGGTGGCCGAACCGCCGCCTACGGCACCGCCGGCCGACGCCAATGCTCCGGCTGCACCTGCCCAGGACGCGCCTGCAACACCAGACAGCGCACCATCGCGCAAACTCTGGCTCTGGGCCAGCTTGGCAGCGGCGCTCCTTTCGGCATGTGTTTTCGGCGTCTTGGTGCTTTACGGCATCATCCCCACCGGCGCCAAGGCGGTGCAGGAACTGCAAGACTTGCTGCGCAGCAACAGCGCCTCCAGCACGCCCGCCGCCAGCAGCAGCGCAGTCGCTGATGCTGCGGCCAGTGCTCCACCAGCCCCACCTGATGCCAATCGCGCAGCCGATGTGGCGAACACCGCACCAGTGGCTGCAATCACAGCACCTCCCGTGACCGCACCCCCCAAACCGGTCGAAGAAGTGGAAACCATTGTTCTGCCGTCCGGCTCGCGCAGCAAAGCCGCTGTGGCCGCGCCCGAGCCAGTGAGCAAAGAAGTAAAAGAAGCGCCTAAGGCACCCGACGAGGCCGCTATCTCCCAAAACCAGGCGGGGCAAGCCTGGGTGCGCCAGATGCCCGCAGGCACCTTCCTAGTCCAGCACACCATCTTTCCCACCTACGCCGAGGCCAATGCCTGGCTGCAAGCCCACCCCACGCTGCGCCGCGCACGCATCGTGGCCAATTACCTGCCCAACCTGCCTACGCTGCAGTACTCGGTGGTCTCAGGCCCTTTTAGCTCGCTAGGCGATGCCAGTGCTTATGCCGATAGCCCGGGCGTGCCCAAAGACCCGCAAATTCGCTCGGCACGTTTCATGAAAGAACAGTTTTCGCAGGACAACATGGTGGGCGCCAACCCGCGGCGCGCGGAGAATAGGCGATGAGCGAGCCAGAATTTTTTCCTAGCCATGCGCCCCACAAAGTGGAGATGCCCGAGGGAAGCAATGTTGCCAAAAGCAAGTCGGCGCAGGTAGGTACCGATATCCGGCGCGTCGCCAAAGACGAAACCATGGTCGAAGAAGACCTGGAGATTGCGCCGGAAAACACGATTCTTTTGCAAAACGCCAGTACTGCGGCCAGCAATATCGTCAAGCTACCGCCGCAGCAAAAGAAAGAACTCAAAACCGTCACCATTAAAACCGGCGCGGCTGCCGATACCGCTAGCACCCAAGCGGACGCCAACAGCGACCAGGGCCTGTTAGAGGCGGAGTTTGAAACCGAAGAAATGGTTGAAATGGATTTCCCCGCCCGCGTGATTCAACTCAAGATTGAAAACGACGCGATTCGTGAAGAACTCAAAGCGCTCGATACGCTCATGAACGGCGGCTAAACCCCAGCCCGCGCGCCACCCAGAGGTAAGCAACTATGTCCGACAAGCCCACCGCACTCACACCCGACGAAGCCTCCGCGATTGAGGCCATTAGCGGTATCGCACCAGCCGCCCCGGCTGAGACCCCCTCGCATGATGAGGCCAGCGAACCCGTGCTGCACGAGGAAGCTGCCACTGAGGCCGCACATCCGGCCAGCGAACACGGCAACGAAGGCGGCGCCTTGCACAGCGGAGCCCACGATGAGGGCCACTACGATCACCAAGACCACCACGCGCAGTCCAAATCCGCACAAGACAGCCAGGACGCGGAAATGGCGGAGATGAAGTCCACCATGTTGGACTCTGCCGAGCTGGCTAATCGGGCCGCAGGCATGGCTGCCAAAGCGGCAGGCAATATGCATGGCGCCTCCACCCAGTTGATCGCAAGCTACGCCGGGCAAAAGATGTTCCTCATCATTGTGCTGGCCGTATTTGGCCTGCTGATGGTGCTGGCCATGACCGTGTTTGCCTTTATGTCCTTTCGGCTGCAGCAGCGGGTGACGCAAGCCGACGCCATGCTGATCGCAGTCGGTAAGCGCGTCATCGCCATGGACGAATCGCTGGAGCAATTTGCCGGCCACGGCGAAGCCCTGAGCGAAGTCGCCAGCAAGCAAGAGGCCATCATCAGCGCCCAAACCAAAATCGAGCTGCGCCTAGACGAAGTGATGCGCGGCGTGCAAGGCGCTGTCGATACGATTTCCAAACCCGTCGCCCAAGACAAAGACAAAGATAAAGCGCCCGACGTGGCCAAGCTCATCAAAGACTTGGACGGCAAACTGCAGGCCCAGGCCACTGCTATCAGCAATTTGAGCAGCCAGGTGCGCGCGGTGGGTACCCCCGCACCGGCCCGGCCCGACCCGGCTGCGGTGCGCAAAGAAGCAGAAGCCTTGGTACGCCAGCTCAAAGCCGCAGAAGCCAGCGTAAAGCCCTCAGCGCCTAGCCCAACTTCTCCATCCGCTGCGCCCAAAACGCCCGAAAAACCGGTGGAAAAAGTGGTGCAATACCCGCGCATCCAAAACACCGGCAAGACACCTGAAAGCCAATAAGCTTCAAGCGCGCGCGGATGGCGTCAGCGCTTTAGCTGCCTTCGCGCAGGCCGAATTTTTGGATTTTTTCGATCAACGTGGTGCGCTGCACGTTCAGGATGCGCGCCGTCTGCGAAACATTGCCGTTGGTGCGGCTGAGCGCCTGGGCAATCAGGTCGCGCTCAATTTCGGCCAACCGGTGTTTCAAGGACAAGCCTTCGGGTGGCAACACCGGCAAGGCCTGCGACATAAAAGTCATTTGCTCAACCTGATTGGGCTCGGCCTCATCCAGGTCGTCGTCCTCGTCGGACAATTCGTCGAACAAACCTCCGGAAGTCGGCCCATCGGGAAAAGCGCCTGCGGCCAGCGCCATCTCCATCTGCGGCAAATCCCCTGAATCGGCCAGCGCTTTGTAGGCCAGCATGCCCTTGGGCAACAGGCTTTTAGAGAAATCTTTCAGCTCCAAGCACTGGCCGGCAAACAAGGTGCTAAAGCGATCGATCAAATTGGACAATTCCCGCACATTGCCCGGCCATCCGTAGGCCTGCATCGCGTAGGTGAAGTCCGGCGCAAAGGTGATCGGCTTTTCACTGGCGCCCGCGTGGTGCTTGGCAAAAAATTGCAACAACAAGGGCACGTCAGTGGCGCGCTCCCGCAAAGGCGGCGTATTGAGCGGCAGCACATTGAGCCGGTAATACAAGTCTTCCCGAAAGCGCCCGGCGGCGATTTCCGCTTCCAAGTCCCGGTGGGTAGCGGCGATCACACGCACATCGATGGGTACCGGCTTGGTGCCGCCCACCGGGTCGATGACGCGCTCTTGCAGAACGCGCAGCAATTTGACTTGCAATTCCAGCGGTAAATCGCCGATTTCATCCAGGAAAATGGAGCCGTTGTGCGCCAGCTCAAAGCGCCCCACCCGGTCGGTCACGGCGCCGGTAAATGCGCCTTTGCGGTGGCCGAAAAGCTCGCTCTCGATCAAATCTTTGGGAATGGCCGCGCAGTTAATCGGCACAAAATTGGCGTTCGCCCGGTGCGACAAATCATGGAGCGAGCGCGCCACAATTTCTTTGCCAGTGCCGCTCTCACCGGTAATCAGCACGGTGGAACTCGATGCCGCCACCACAGGCAGCAGGTCCCGGATGGCCCGGATGGCATCACTTTCACCAATAAAATTAATAGCTTTTCGCGACATGGAACCTTGTATGGGACGGGCCCCCGCGCCTCCAAGAGTGCGCCTTTTCTGGGGCTTGACCACAAAATCATACCAGTAAGTGTCAGTTTTCAGACAGTACACCAGTGTTTTTTTACATTTTTCATAGTTTGTTTCTCAAATTACACGCATTACCAGAAATTTGTATGTCTTTTAAGCCATTCATGCTGGTTGGTACGCAAACTGCATAATCAGCATGAACACCCCGCCCCAAGCTGCACCCATCCGGACGGGTGCCCCACTTTTAGACCACAGGCGTGACCGAACTAGCTTCCGATTTGCAACTTGCCGCCCTCACCAATCTGGGCCTGATGTACGCCCAGGGCCAAGGGGTGGAGCAGGATTTGGGGCGCGCGCTGGACTGTTACCGCCAGGCGGCTGAACACGGCGTCCCACAAGCCCAATCCAATTTGGCCGTGATGTACGCCCACGGCCAGGGCGTGGACCAGGATTTTGCGCAAGCCCACAAGTGGTACCGCGCTGCCGCCGAACAAGGCCTGCCCTATGCCCAAACCAATCTGGCGGTGATGTACGCCAACGGCCAGGGCACGGCGCGCGACTACCAAGAAGCCCTCAAGTGGTACCAGGCTGCCGCCGAACAGGGCGATACCAGCGCCCAGCGCGGCCTGGGCGTGATGTACGCCAACGGCCAGGGCGTGGCGCAGGACTTCGGCCAGGCCTTGCAGTGCTACCAAAGTGGCGCCGCCGCCGGCGATGCCGCCGCCCAATACGGCATGGGCGTGATGTACGCCAACGGCCACGGTGTGCCACAAGACCTGCCGCAGGCCTGCCACTGGTACCAGCTGGCCGCAGCGCAAAACCATTTGCACGCTTTGTTCAACCTGGGCTTTTTGTATTCGAACGGCCAGGGCGTGGCGCCCGACAGGGCCAAAGCCCTGGATTGCTATGAGCGCGCCGCCGCACTGGGCGACGCCGCTGCGCAGTACAACCTGGGCGTGCTGTACAGCAGCGGCCAAGGAGCCGACCTAAGCCCCGAAAAAGCACTGCACTGGTACCAAAAGGCTGCCGATCAAGGCGATGCGGCCGCCCAATTCAACCTCGGCCTGATGCACGCCACCGGCCAGGGCGTCGCGCAAGATGATGCCGCCGCGCTGGCCTGGTACCAACTGGCCGCCGACCAGGGCGATGCCCAGGCCCAGTACAACCTGGGCGTGATGATTGCCAACGGCCAAGGCACTTTGGCCAGCCGCACCGTAGCCATGCAATGGCTGCAACTAGCGGCCGACCAAGGCGACGCACTGGCCTGGTACAACCTGGGCGCGCTCTACCAGGAAGGCGCAGACCAGGCACCCGACTACCAGCGCGCCTTGCAGTGCTACCGCAAAGCGGCCCAAGGGGGGCAGGCCGACGCCCAGGCGGCGCTGGGCTGGCTGTACGCCAATGGCATGGGCGTGTTGCAAGACTTTGTGCGCGCCCATATGTGGTTTAACGTGGGCGCGGTCAGCGGCCATGCCCAAGCGGCCAGCGGGCGCGAGTTTGTAGCGCAGCAAATGGCGCCGGTGCAAATTGCCCAGGCGCAAGACATGGCGCGCAAATGCATACAGGCACAATTTGCCGGCTTTGACTAGGCGGCTCAGCCAAGGCTTAGGCAGCGCAAAGCGCCGCCGGCCAGCCCGCAAGCCGATACCTCTCCCGCCTACCGCCCACCATGCTCGACGACTCCACCGACCCTGATTACCAGGCCTACTTTGCCGATGCAGCGCCTGCCGTGCAGACGCTGCTGGCCGGTGCGCGCCAGCAGGTGGTGTGTGCCCTGGCGCACGGCTGCAGCCGCCATGGGTTTGAACTGCTACTGCAAGTGTGCCGCCGTGGCGTGGCACTGCGCCTGCTGGTGCCAGACACCTCTGCCAACCGCCAGTCGGCCATCGCCTGGGAACGCATGAGCGCGGCCGGGGGCGAACTGCTATGGCTGGACAGCACCGCGCCGATTCTGCAAACATCGGTCTGCGTTATCGATGCGCATACGGTGCTTAGTGGCGGCATCGCTGATGTGAGTACGCTGGCGCGCGAAGACTTTGCCGGCGTGGTACGCCAAAGCGACTTGGGCCTGGCGCAGCGCTGTTTGCAAGGCCTGCAAGCGCTGGCGCCGCAGAGCGCCACCACGCCTGCGGGTGCTACGCCTGACACGCCCTTAGCGGCCAGTAGCCAGGCCTTAGTTCTGAGTGCCGACCTGCAAGCGCGCACCGCCGCCTGGCAAAGCGAGCTACTGCAATGCCACAGCCTTGCGCTGCAAGCCGAACTGGACGAATTGCAGCGCACCATGCAAAGCTTTGACCGGCAGCAAGACGCGGCCATTGGCGATTTGCTGCGCGAGTTTTTAGATCTCAAGCGCCAGTACCTGGCCCAGCTGCACGCGCGCTTTGGCGGCGCCGAACGCGAGGCACAGGCGCGCCAGGCCGACGAAAGCTTTAGCCGCTATCGCGAAAGCCATCCGGACGATGAAAGCAAAGTTGCGCCACTCGAACTAGACCCGCAAGCGCAGCAGGAACTCAAACGCCTGTACCGCAAACTGGCGATGCAATGCCACCCGGACCGGGTGGACACGCCAGAGGACAAGCAGCATGCACAGGCCTTGTTCCAACGCCTGCAACGCAGTTACCAAGCCAGCGATATGCCCGGCCTGCAAAGCCTGCAAGCCCAGTTGGCGCTAGGCCATGACGCTACCAGCGCCAAGCTGGCGGGCCACGCTGCTGCTGCCAGCCGGCCCCCGGCGCAATGGGCCATGGAATTGAGCGCGCTGCAAAGCACGCTGGCGCAACAACGCGCGCAACGCCTGCAGATTTTGCAAAGCGCCACCTGGCGCACCCTGGCGACCCAAAGCCGCTGGGACCTGTGGTTTGCCCAACAAGCCACACAGCTGCAAACCGAAGTGCAGCGCTACCGCCAAGCGCTGCAAGAAGACATCGGCGAAGGGCAAGCGCAAATCCACCCGGGCTGAGCATGGGGCAACTCCAAATTTCACCCGCTGCGGGCGCACTCACGCCGCTGGAGCGCCAGCGCCTGGACCTGGTGGCCCACACCCTGGCCGGGCTGCATGAAACCCAGGCCTTGCAGTTTTTTCGCGACCGCCCTGCGCTATTGGCCGCCTGCCTGCAACAGCATTACCCGCTAGATGCCGCACTGGTGCAAGTCCTGGGCCCACGCAAAGACTGGCGCATGCTTAGCGCCAGCCGCGTGCTGCAATGGTCAGACGCCCTGATCGACGCACATGCCACTGATTGGGACTGGGAGCTTTTGAGCAAAAACCCGGCCTTGCCCTGGTCCGGCCCGCTGCTAGAGCGCTATAGCGAGCGCTGGAACTGGCAGTCTTTGTGTACCAACCCGGGCCTGCCCTGGAGCCAGGCCTTGCTAGAACAATTTGTCTACCGCTGGAACTGGGCGGTGCTCAGCCGCAACGCCCAATTGCCCTGGACGGGCGCATTTATCGAAGCCAATGCGCACCGCTGGGACTGGACCGCGCTGAGCTGGAATACCGGCCTACCTTGGACCGTGGGCTTGCTGGACAGCTACCGGGAGCGTTGGGATTGGACCGGCCTGAGCGCCAATACCTCGCTGCCCGGCGACGCGGCGCTGGTCGAGCGCTTTGCCAAGCACTGGCAATGGACTTGGCTGAGCGCCAACCCCAGCTTGCGCTGGAACGAAGCACTGATCACGCGCTATGCCGCGCATTGGGATTGGGAGGCCTTAAGCAGCCAAGCGCAATTGCCCTGGAGCCCAGCGTTGATCGCGCGCCATGCCGAACTGTGGGACTGGTGCGCATTAAGCGCCAACCCGCATGTACCCTGGACGGTGGAGCTATTGCGCGCCTGGTCCGCGCGCTGGGATGGCGCCGCCCTTTGCCGCAACCCTTCGCTGCCCTGGTCCGCGCTGCTACCGCAGTGGAGCGACCCAAGCTGGCTGCAAGCGCCAGAGATAACAGCGCCGCCTTCGCCGCTGCAAGCCTGGGACTGGGACGCCTTGAGCGAAAACCCCGCCCTGCCCTGGAGTGCGCCGCTGCTTGAGGCCTTGCAAAACCAGTGGGACTGGGACCGCCTGAGCTGGAACCTCGGCCTGCCCTGGGACAGCGACTTGCTGGCGCAGTTTGCGCGCGACTGGGACTGGAGCGGCCCTAGCAGCAGCAGCGCCCTGCCCTGGAGCGCAGATTTGCTGGCGCGCCATGCCGACCACTGGGACTGGGAGCGCCTGAGCGCCAATACGCATATTCCCTGGACGGAGGACCTGTTGGCCCCGTATGCCGATCGCCTGAACTGGGCCACCCTGAGCGGCCAAAGCAGCCTGCCCTGGAGCACCGCACTCTATCTGCGCTTTGATACCCACTGGTTTGCCAGCCTGGTGGCGCAGCACCAGGGGCTCAATATCCACCACCTCAGCAGCGACGACATCGCGACACTGCTGCAGGAAAAGCCGTCATAAAAC
>JAEMRG010000003.1:2430-9190 GCA_016463455.1 Rhodoferax sp. | reverse complement strand
GTGCCGCACGGGCAAAAACTGTATGCCGTCGAACACCAAGCCCACCCGGTGCAACACCAGGCCCTGCCTTTGCTAAGCCAACACCAGGAATGAGCTTGGCCCGCGCCCTCCCCAAAGCCTGCGCGCCCTTGGCGCGCCAGGCGGGAGTGCGCGCATGAAAAATTTACTGGCCGATGCCGACGCCGCCTACCGCCGTGGCGACTTTGCTAATGCCTTGCGCATTTCGCGGCCCCTGGCCTCGCTGGAATACGCCGCCGCGCAAAACAACCTGGGCTTTATGTACGCCAACGGCCAGGGCGTGGTGCTGGACTATGCCGAAGCACTGAAGTGGTACCGGCTGGCCGCCGCGCAAGACTACGCGCCCGCCCAGTACAACCTGGGCTATATGTACGCCAACGGCCAGGGCGTGGACCAAGACCACAGCCAGGCGCTGCACTGGTACCAATTGGCGGCCGCGCAAGGCCTGCCCGATGTGCAAACCAATCTGGCCTTTATGTACGCCAACGGCCAGGGCGTGGAGCGCGATGCGGCGCAGGCCGCCTACTGGTTTGAGCGCGCTGCCGTGCAAGGGCACGCGACCGCCCAATTCAACCTGGCCAGCATGCTGCTGCAAGGCGAAGGCGTCGCCAAGGACACCGCAGGCGCGCGCAAGTGGTTGGAATCCGCCGCCGTGCAAGGCCATAGCTACGCGCAGTTTCAATTGGGCCTCTTGCTGGCGCAGGGTATTGACATCGAAGCCGACGCTGAACTGGCGGCCAAGTGGTACCACAAAGCCGCAGACCAGGGCGATGCCCCGGCGCAATACAACCTGGGCCTGATGTACGCGCACGGCCAGGGCATTACCCCGGACCTGTCGCTGGCCATGGCCTATTTCACGCTGGCCGCCGAACAAGGCCATAGCGATGCGCATTACAACCTCGCGGTGCTCTGCGCCCAGATGGACAGCGAAGGCCATGCCGCCGCCCACAGCACTGGCAAAGACGATGAAGACGCGCCAGGCCCGATGGCGCAGGCCCTGGTGCACTACCGCAGCGCCGCCGCTCTGGGCCACGCGCAGGCGCAATACAACCTGGGCACGCTCAGCGCCAATGGCTACGGCCTAGCACAAGACTATGCCGAGGCCTTGCAGTGGTACCAAATGGCGGCCGAACGCGGCATGGCACAAGCGCAGTTTCAAGTCGGCCTGATGTACCAGATCGGCCAGGGCGTCACGCAAAACAGCACCCAAGCCCGCCAATGGATGCACCTGGCCGCTGACCAAGGCCATGCCATGGCGCAATGCAATTTGGGCGCGATGTACAGCCAAGGCCAGGGCGTGAGCCAGGACTTCACGCTGGCGCGCCAGTGGTTCCAACTCGCTGCCGACCAGGGCGACACTTTGGCCCAGTGCAACCTGGGCATTTTGTGCAGCCAAGGCAAAGGCGGCGCGCAAGATGCCGCTAAGGCCTATCTATATTTCACACGGGCCGGGGAACAAGGCCATGCGCAGGCCCAGTTCAACCAAGGCGTGGCGCTGGCGCAGGGCCAGGGCGTGATGCAAGACCTGCAAGCGGCACAGTCCTGCTGGCAGCACGCCGCCGACCAAGGCATGAGCGAAGCCATGTTCAACCTGGCCGTACTGCGCCAGAGCCAAGACAGCACCGACCTCCAAGTGCAGGTGCTCTACCAGGCCAGTGCCGACCTGGAATGCGCCGCCGCTTTGCACAATTTGGGCGTGATGTATGCCACTGGCAGCGGCATGGCGCAAGACGAAGGACAAGCGCTCCACCACTACCGCGAAGCGGCACAGCGCGGCGATGTAGCGGCGCAATATGCCGCTGCCGTGTTACTGGCCGAAGGACCGCAAGCACTGCGCGATGCCACTGCCGCATTGGCTTATCTGGAATTGGCTGCAGCCCAAGGGCATCCGGCGGCGCAAGAACGCCTGAATCTACAAGAATCCAGGCAAAGCGCCAACGCCGCCGACTACGCGCGTCTGCTGGAAAACTACCGCCAAGCCAGCGAACGCGGTGACCCGCTGGCCGACTTCAATTTAGGCCTGCTGTATGCCAGCGGCCTAGGTTGCCAAGCCGACACCGCCCTGGCACAACAACACTATCTGCGCGCCGCACAAGCGGGCCTAGCGCAGGCGCAAAACAACCTCGCGATTCAGTTATTGCAAACGGCCGATGGCGCTGTGCAAGCCGATGCTGCCGCGAAGCAGGCGGGCCAATGGCTGCGCGAAGCGGCCGCACAGAACTATGCGCTGGCCGGCTTTAACCTGGCCCTTTACCTTGGCCACATGGGCGAGCAGGCGCAGGCTTTGGAACTGCTGCACCTGGCCGCTGCGCAAGGCCTGGCCAAAGCCCAATTCAACCTGGGCTGGACCCTGGCCTTTGGCGATAAAGCCATCGCCCACTTTAGCCAAGCCCTGCCCTGGCTGCAGCAAGCTGCCGAACAAGGCGATAGCGATGCGCTCTACACCTTGGGGCGCATGCAGTTTTTCGGTCAAGGTCTGCCCGCCGATGCAAGCCAAGCGCTGGCTTGGTACCAGCGCGCCGCCGATTTGGGTGACTGCGCAGCGCAATTTAACCTGGGCTCCATGTACGCCAATGCTCAGGGCACGGCGCAGGACTATGGCCTAGCCTTGCAGTGGTACCGCGCAGCGGCCAGACAGGCGCCGGCGCCCGAGGCGGCGCAGCAACTTGGCGCAGCTGAGGTCTCAGCGCTGCCTTTGCGCGCCGCGACGCCCACGTCAAGCAGCACCTCCGATAGCGATGCCATCCGGCGGGCCGCATGAGCACCCAAAAGCCCCGCGCTTGCGGCCTACAACCAGCCGCCCAAGCTCAAGCTTTGGGTGCTTGTGCCGATACACAAAAGGACTATCTACAAGGATTGAGCATGCAAGCTATTAAATTAATCTCCATCGCCCTCGCCGCCATCGCCCTGAGCGCATGCCAGGTAGCGCCATTGCAAGATTTACTGGGCGGCTTCAGCTGGGACCCAAGCGCCCCTGTCGCCAATGGCACGCAAGACAAAGCAGCCAGTGTGCGCCCTGCCATGGTCAAGGTGCCCAGTGAATTGCTGGTGCCGAATTTGCCGCTGGTTGAAAAACGCGAAAGCCTGACCGCTACGGGCTATGCCGTCATCAGTGTGCAAAACAGCAAAACGCCGGCACAGCAACGCCTGATGGCGATCCGCGCGGCCAAGCTCGACGCCTACCGCTCGCTGGCCGAGCAGGTCTATGGCCTGCGCCTGGACGCCACCGCCACGGTAGCCGACATGGTGGTGCAAAACGATACCTTCCGCAGCAAAGTGGAAGGCGTGATTTACGGCGCCACCCTGGTCAGCATCACGCCCAGCGGTGACGATACCTACGAAACTACCCTGACGCTGGACAAAAGCACGGTGCAAGACTTGCGCATGCTGTACCTGACCCAGCTGACAGCGAAAAGCCGCTGATCCATAAAACAAAGCCAGCCAACCCACCATGCGCCGCCTACCCGCCCCCCTCATTGCGCTGCTGCTTTTCGCCAGCGGCGCAGGCGTGTGGGCACAAAACCTCAGCATGGATGAAAAGCTCGAAGCCATCCGAAAAAGCCTGGTGGAAACCGCGCTGGAAGGCCCCACCAAAGTCAGCGCCACCCAATGGATTGACGCCCAAGGCGTGCTGCGCGAAAGCAGCAGTTTTCACTCCGGGGTTGAAGTGCGCGGTGTGCGCGTCGTGGGCTACACCACCGACAGCCAAGGTGAAGCCAGCGCCAAATTGCAATGGCAGGAGATGTACGGCAAGGGCAGCGCAAAAGCTGCGGCCGATACCATGAGTGCCGCGCCTGCGTGCAAACCGGCAAGCGCCAGCCGCTTGCAACACCTGCTGGGGCTGCAGTGGAATGTCAGCGGCCGATTTTCTGCCGACGAGCAGAACATGTTGGAAGAATTGCGCAGCCATTGGCTTGGGCAGTTAAGCAGTACTGGCGCCAGCGCCGCCCTGTGGCGTATCGCCCCCAAACCCCACACCGATGGGCGCAGCGGCTATGAACAAGCCTTGCTTAGCGCTGGCGTGGACGACATGCCCTGGCGTTTAGACCTGACGGTTGTCGCGCTACCGCGCTCTGAAGAGCCCAATGGCCTAGGGACCAACGCCAGCGAACGCCAGCCTATGCTCGCCGACCAAAGCGCCCGCAATGCACCGCGCATCAACTGGGCTTTCAATACCCCGGCTATGGTGCGCGTTGAATTACAAATGCGCGTGCTTGCACGCAACCAGGCCAAGCCAGTCTTCCTCTTGAACATGCCCATGACCTTGGTAGCCCAAGACGGCAACTGGGGCATCACCCAGCTCAGCAACAGCGCGCGCACCCAGGCTTTGCAACTGGCGGAAGACGCAGCCTTAGAACTGTATAAAACCATGGTGTGCCAAACCGTGGTCGGCGAAGTCACGCAGGCGCTGGGCAAACAATTTCGCATCAACCTGGGCGCCGCCGCTGGCGTGCGCGTTGGTGATACCTGGGTGCTGGCTGACGCAGGCAAGCTGCCGCAGCGGGCGCTGGAGGCGGGCAATACCGCCAACACGGTGATGGCCAAAGTCCAATACGTTACCGAGCACTACGCGCAACTGACGCCGACCGCCGGACCTGCCCAAAACGTGCAAAAACGCTGGGCCGCTTGGTCCGCCGAGGACGCGCGCTAAGCCCCTGGGGCCGCCGTGCTAAGCTTTGTGCTGATTTGCCAGTCGCCCCTACGATGCTATTTACACCGCCCCTGCGACCCTTGAGCACAGGCCTAGCCTGTGTCATGGCGCTGTACGCCCTGTGCGCTCTTGCGCCTTTGGCGCACGCGGCCAGCGAAGCGGCAACACCCAAGCCTGCTGCCAGCATGGCCACCCCTGCGGCTAAAACCTACAAGCCCAAAGCCGGCGAAACGCTAGACCAGGTCATCGCCAAAACCATGGGCGCCAGCCCGCTCAGCATGACCATCCTGCGCCAGGCTTTTATTGACCAAAACCCGCAAGCCATCGTGGCGGGCAAGCCGCCCAAGCTGCCCACACTACGTAAAGGCGCCACCTTAAACCTGCCCGACCACGACTTGCTGCTGCGCAGCGTGCTGGCCAGCGTTACGCCGATGGCTGCGCCCGGCGAAACGACCCCCCGTGCGGCCCAGTCCACGCCCGAAGAGCGTAAGCGCTGGGTGCAGTTTCCGTGATCCCCGTTAGCGATGCGACGACGCCGTCGGTACGCATCAACCCGGTTTTCCCCCAAGGGCCATCATCGCCCACCCTGGTAGAGGCCATCGTTGCGCGGGCCCTGAACCTGCGCGATGGTCAGATCGTGCAAGCCACGGTGCAATCGCGCGCCGACGAAATGGTGCTGATGCTGCGTGGCCGGCAAGTGGGTATCGCCCAGATGCCAGGCTGGGAAGTCGGTCAGCGCCTGAGCTTCAAAACCCAAGCCAACCCGGATGGCAGTGTGGCCCTGGTGCTGATCAATGGCAAAGCCAGCGCCTATAGCAACCCCGGCCTGCCCACCATGATCGAAGCGCAAGCGCGGGCGGTGAGCAACCAGCCCCAGCCCAACCCGAATGCGCACAACGACAAAGCGCAGGAACGCAACCCGCAAAGCCTTGCCGCCCCCGCCACGCCACCGAGCAACCCCGTCGTCGCGGTGCAAAACCTGCAGGCCAGTGCTTTGTCCGGCTTGTCCTGGGCGCCGCTCAGCCCGAGCGAGGGTAAGTTTTCGCGCCTGGGCAGCCTGATGTACCGCAAGCCCGGCATGGCCGAGGTGCGCGATTTGCTCAAACCCGGCGGGCTTGATGCCTTGCTGTCCAAGGTGAGCAAGCAGCCCGAAGTGCAGGCGCAATTGCAAACCCAGTTACAAAACATGCGCCTGAGCATGGAAAAACTCAGCCCCGAAGCGATCAGCGCCGCGCTGCGGGCAGCGCTGGGATCGGAGACCAGCTTGCCGCGTATCCGCAACCCGGCGCCCAACGACCTCAAGCCCCTGCTGCACAAGCTCTTGTCCCTGATGGAGGACAAAAGCGAAGAAGACACCGCCGGTATGCACCAGGTCAAACGCGCCATAGCCGACCTGGACGCCGCCCAGCTTTCAGCCATGCAGGCGCAGCATTTGGGTCAGATGTCGATGACCGTGGTGCTGCCCTTTGTGGACCACACCCCGGTGGAACTGGCTTTTGAGCGCAAGCGTGCCAGCGAGGACGAGGAGTCCCGCTACACCGTGAACATGCATTCCAACAGCCGCGACTACGGCGAGTTGTGGCTGCAAGCCGACCTCCTGGGCGGGGACAGCGTAGCCTTGTCGATGTGGGCGATACGGCCAGCGGTGATTGACTTTGCCCGGCAGGGCCAGGTCGAACTGCGCAAAACTTTGGGTGAAGCGGGCTTGACGCTGCGCTCTTTTTCGGCCCATTTGGGCGAGCGGCCTGCGCCCGAGCCCCTTTTGCAGCCCCTGGCCTTGCCCGGCGAGGTGGTGGACATGCGCGCATGAGGCTCATCAAAAAAGCCATTGCCCTGGAATACGGGAAAAACCGCGCGCCTATCGTCACCGCCAAAGGCGAGGAAGAGGCCGCGCTGGAAATGATTGCCCAGGCGCGTGAATACGGGGTGTATGTGACCGAAGACCCCAAACTGCTGGCCTTGCTCAGCCGTTTAAAGGTGGACCAGGAGATTCCGGCCGAGCTGTTTACCGCTGTGTCGGTGATTTTGTCTTGGGTCTATTGGCTCAAAGGCATGCGCCCGGGCGATGAAACTACCGCGCCCGACGCGGGT
>JAEMRG010000003.1:0-2330 GCA_016463455.1 Rhodoferax sp. | reverse complement strand
GCCGAAGCGGCTGCCATGTTTGACGAGTTGTCTAGTGGTTTAGATGGCTTGGACGGATTCGCAAGCCCTGGCACACCCTGAGGGCGCAAGCCCCGCTCAGGCGTCGCTGTAGCCGCTGTTGCGGGAGAAGCGCGAGACATGGCCCAGGCGGTCATAGACTTCGACCGAGCTGCTGGGGTCTTCCAGACGCAAGCTTTGCAGGGTGCCGCGGATGGCCTCCAATTTGCGCTGCATCAGCACCGCATTGCGCCGATGGGCGTCGCGGCAGGCGATCATGGTTTCGCGAAAGCCTTGCCATTGGGGCAGGGTTTGCACCTCATGGGCCGGCGGGGCTAGGCGCGTCAATTCGGTGAGTAACTCGTTTTTGATGGGTTGCAGCGCCTCGAATTTATCCAGATCCTGCACGCGCAAGACCTCAAACTCCTGATCCAAAATGTCAGAGAGCTGGCGCGCTAGTTCGTTAGCTTGGTCGGTAGTTTCGGTCAATGCACGCTTTCAGATAGAGGCTGGCTCGCTTAGTTGGAGATCAAGTTCTCCAAAGCAACAAAGCTCTCGGCGATGCGGCGCGGGTTGAGCGGATACTGCCCGTTTTGAATCGCCTGCTTGATAGAGTCCACCTTGGCGCGGTCAAATTCGGGTTCTTTATTTAGGCGCTCGGTAATCTTCTTAAATCCAGGCACTTCAGCACCGCGCTGCGCAGCCGCCGTTTTGCTGGCCGCAATTTCCGACTCCGACGGGGCTGCTTGCGCCACCGCGCCCGCAAAACCACCGCCCTTGGCCTTCTCCAGGCTTCTGCGCATAGCTACATCGGTCTGCACAGGCCGCGAATTGTTGGATATCGAATCAGTCATATTTGGCTCGCTTCATGTTCGGAAGTCGTTTACGGGGCTTCTCTCGTAGTTAAATCGGATGCAGAAAACAAAACTTGAGGCCTTTTAGCAAATATTTTTTTATAAACCACGTGCGGCATTGGGTCCGGTAACTACCCCACTTAGTATTCGACCCGACTCGGGATTTTTTAAGCGAATTTGCTCACCCATTCTGCCATCTTGCTGGGCTTCGACCCGCGCGGTGATGGCAAAACCGCTGCTTTGGCCCACGGTCAGGATCACCGCCTGGCCCTGTTTGACCAAAATTGCCCGGCGTACGTCGTGGCTGCGCAAGGGCACGCCGGCCTGCATATCGCGCACCATTTCGCCATTTTCTAAATCCTTAACTGAGGTAACCGCCTGTAAATCCACGCCCTGGACCGGTACTTCCTGCTCTTCAAGCATGTCGGGTTGGACCGAAGTGCCACTGCGCAGCAGTTGTTTGGCAACCACCACCTTGCGCATCACAGGGGGGGCGCTGGCTGCAGCTTTGGGCGGCACGGCAGCCACAGCGGCAGATGCCGCTGGCGCCGGGGAGTGCGGGGCACTGGCCGGCGCGCCCGCCAAGGTGACACCGGGTTTGAGCACCAAACGCATATAGAGCTGCCAATTCGGGTTGCCCAGGCAGCGCACGCGTACGGTCTCGCGGGTGGCAAAGGGCAAATCCATGACCAATGGGCGGTCACAGGTCTGTACCTGCACCCGCGCGTCCATCGGAGCAAAACTAAATTGGTCTGCCTCCAGTTGGTGGGTTTTCTGCGCCCACTGGCTCACTTCATTGCGTAATTTGTTTTGCAAGCCATCGGGAGCATTGGTTTGCCCGTAGGCGCTGCCCAGCAGAAACAGGCAGGCAGTGAGCCGCATCCAAGTCCGTCCCAAGCCGTACCCTGCAGCGATACCGTGCACCAGGGAATGGCACAGCACTTGCATAGGTGTAGGTAAAGGTGTTGGTTTTGCGACAAGGTACATGGTGAACATAGTACGCGCAAGAAAAGTGCCACCTATTACTGACATTACACAATGAAACCCTGACGACCCCAATCAACCGCGATTACAACCACCGACTAGCACCATGCTTGAACGCAACACCCTCCCCCCCCAGCCCGGCGTCGCCGGCGCAGCCGCTGCGCTTACCCGCAAGTCTGCCTATGGAGCCAACGGCGGGCGCGGTGCTGCAGGCGGCGGATTTACCCAAACCCTGCAAACCGTTCAAAGCGGCCGCAGCGTCACCGTGGACGCCGGTGATACCCTGATTGGCATGGTCCGCGATGTCGCCAAGGCCAAGGGCCAGACCCTGAACGGGGCGCAAGAGTTTCAATTAGCCCAGCGCTTGGCGCAGGCTAATGGCATCGGCAACGCCAACCGCATTTATACCGGCCAGAAAATTGACCTGTCGGTGCTCGAGCACACACTTGCCGCCCTGGGTACCGCGGGGCCAGGCCGGGGCCTGCCTGCCACGGC
>JAEMRG010000403.1 GCA_016463455.1 Rhodoferax sp. | reverse complement strand
AGAAATAGGTTTCACCGGCCTTGCCGCAAAAAATGGTTTCCATGCTGGCCGCCAGTGCTACCGCGTAGCCGCCGGTGTCGCGCTGCACCCCTTTGGGTTTACCGGTGGTGCCGCTGGTGTACAGGGTATAGCTAGGGTGCGTGGCATCGACCCATTCGCAGGGCACCACGGCATTTTCGTGTTTTGCTTGCAGGCTGGCCCAGCTATGGTCGCGCCCATTGGTCATGGCCATGGGCGCCAATTGACGATCCACCAGCAACACCGCCTGCGGCTTGTGGCTGGACAGGGCCAGCGCCTCGTCAAGTAGCGGTTTGTAGGGCACTACTTTGCCGCCACGAGAGCCCGCATCCGCGCTGACCACCACCACGGGTGAGGCATCTTCAATGCGCGATGCCAGGGACACCGAAGCAAAGCCCCCGAAAACCACCGAATGGATTGCGCCAATGCGCGTGCACGCCAGCATGGCAAAGGCCGCTTCCGCCACCATAGGCATGTAAATGAGTACGCGATCGCCTTTGCGCACGCCCAAGTCCAGCAGTGCCGCAGCCATAGTCTGCACATGGGCGTGGAGTTGGCGAAAGCTAAAGGTTTGCTCGGTATCGGTTTCGGTGGATACGGCGATGAGGGCGATCTGGTCGGGCCTGTCTTTGAGGTGGCGGTCTACCGCGTTATGGCACAGATTGGTCGTCCCGCCTTCAAACCAACGTGCAAAAGGCGGATTGCTGTAATCGCAAATCGTCTTGGGCGGCGTTTGCCACTCAATGCATTGGGCTTGCTCGGCCCAGAAGGCGTCGCGGTCGTCGATAGATCGGCGGTGAAAGTCTGGGTAGTTGGGCATATCGGTCTCCACAAATAGTTCTACGCCGTGTCCGCGTAGCTGACCGGATTATGAACAGGCAACTTGCAATTGGCTGACTAGGGGCTCTGCTAAGCCTAGGCACCGGGCCTTACTTAATCAATGCCTGAACCGCACGAAACTGGGGGTGGTCGGCATGGCGCAACCATTCGAAGGCCACCATTTCGGTTGTCAGGAGTTCGGCGCCGGCGCCGGCCAGTCGGTCAAATGCCGCATCGCGGTTGCGCTCGGTGCGTGAGCTACAAGCGTCGGTTACCACCCAGACTTCAAACTCGTCCTCCAGCAGAGCCAGTGCGGTTTGCATAAGGCAGACATGGGCCTCGCAACCCGCCAGCACAATGGACGGGCGAAGGTTTTGCTCCGGCGTTGGCTTTTGCAAATGCTTGGGCAGGCTGCGCGCATTGCCCCCAGCGGGTTTGACCGGCGGGCGCAATAGTTCGGACAAGCCGTCCTCCACGCCGCTGAAATGCGTTTTTTGCAAGCTGCGCAGCAGGCGCAAGGCCGTTAGCGCCTGGGTAGCCTGCAGCAAGGGCTCGGCGGTCGGCCCCAGGCGATCCGGGCTTTGCTCCAGCAACACCGTCGGCACTTGCATCAGCGCTGCCAGGCTGGCTAAACGCACGGCGTTGGCCATTACCTGCGGCGCATCGAACAAAGCAGGCATCAAACGCGCCTGGTAGTCCACCAGCACTAACTGGCTTTCGTCAACATCGAGCAACATGGGTAAGCTTTCCGGTGGCTTAAAGCGCCGAGCATAACCAGTCGCCAGAGCGCCGCCAGGGACGCGCCGGATCCAAAATAGAGATGCCACCACCGCTAGCCGGCGAAAGCCATGACGCCGTTCAGATAAGATAAATCATATTCAAAAAAGGAAAAATGAAATAAATATTTATATAT
>JAEMRG010000109.1 GCA_016463455.1 Rhodoferax sp. | reverse complement strand
TGGTGCCCATGTAATGAAACAGCGGCTGGCCCTGGTAGCTCAGCCGCGAGGTGCCGTCGGGCATGACGCCGCGCCCCTGCGTGGCGTGCACTGCCTGGCATAAATTGGTTTTGCCGGATAAACAAAATTTGCACATGCGGCATTCGGCGGTGTACAGCGGAATCACATGATCGCCTGGCGCCACGCTGGTGACGCCTTCGCCCACTTCCACCACAATACCCGCGCCCTCGTGGCCCAGCACTGCGGGGAACAAGCCCTCCGGGTCATCGCCAGACAAGGTGTAGGCGTCGGTATGGCACACGCCGGTGTGGGTGATGCGCACCAGCACTTCGCCTTTGCGCGGTGGCGCGACATCGATCTCTACTATTTGAAGGGGCTGATTGGCCCCAAAGGCCACTGCGGCGCGTGATTTCATATTCGACTCCTGTAAGGGGATGGAATATAGCCGCAAGGGCCCAGGGACTACACAGCCGCCAGCGCCTGATTCAGGTCATCTTTCAAGTCGTCAATATGTTCAATGCCTACGCACAAACGCACCGTGTCTTCGCTGACGCCAGAACTAAGCCGTTCCTCGGGCGACATCTGGCGGTGTGTGGTCGATGCCGGATGCGTAGCCAGCGAGCGCACGTCACCAATATTGACCAGGCGGGTGAAGAGTTGGAGCGCATCCAGGAAGCGTGCCCCACCCTCGACGCCACCTTGCACACCGAAGGTGAGCAGTCCTGAGGCCCTGCCGCCCATGTATTTTTGGGCCAAGGCATGGTCCGGGTGGTCACTCAGGCCGGCATAGTTGACCCACTTGACTTTGGCGTTTTGCTTGAGGTGATGGGCCACGGCCAGGGCGTTGTCACAGATGCGGTCCATGCGCAGCGCCAGGGTTTCGATGCCTTGCAAGATCAAAAATGAATTAAACGGAGAGATCGCAGCCCCGGTATTGCGCAGTGGCACCACACGGGCCCGACCAATATAGGCTGCCGCGCCGAGGGCCTCGGTGTACACCACACCGTGGTAGCTGACGTCGGGTTCGTTCAGGCGCTTAAAACGGGCCTTGTGTTCCGCCCAGGGAAATTTGCCCGAGTCGATGATGGCGCCACCCAAACTATTGCCATGGCCACCCAGGTATTTGGTTAGCGACTGCACCACAATATCGGCACCATGTTCAATCGGACGGCACAGATAAGGGCTGGGCACGGTGTTGTCAACAATCAGCGGGATACCGTGCGCGTGCGCAATGGCGGCCATAGCGGCAATATCAGTGATATTGCCCTGCGGGTTACCCAAGGACTCCACAAAAATCGCCTTGGTTTTGTCGTCGATCAAAGCGGCAAAACTCGAGGGGTCGCGGTAGTCGCCAAAACGTGTGGTGATACCAAACTGCGGGAAGGTGTGCGCAAACAAGTTATAGGTCCCGCCATACAGGGCGCTAGAGGAGACGATGTTGTCACCCGCCTCGGCGATTGTCTGGATCGCATAGGTAATGGCTGATTGGCCCGATGCCACTGCCAGCGCAGCGATTCCGCCTTCCAGCGCTGCGACCCGCTCTTCCAGCACCGATTGCGTGGGGTTCATGATGCGCGTGTAGATATTGCCCGCCACTTTCAGGTCAAACAAGTCCGCGCCGTGCTGGGCACTGTCAAAAGCATAGGCCACGGTCTGGTAAATCGGTGGAACCACCGCTTTGGTCACGGGATCAGGCTTGTAGCCGGCGTGTACGGCCAGCGTTTCGATTTTCATGGGGTCTCCTTGGGTTGAGCAAATCAGGCTTTAAGCGGCATACAAGTAGGTACAAACGGGGCAGACCAAGTTAAATCGGTGATCCGGTTCCCTAGCGACACTGCCTGGCGCGATCTTAGGTTTTTTCGAATGAAAGCCAAGAACTGTTTTGGCCTAAGTTCATAACCAGGGGTTGGAAAGCAAAAAAATGCCTCAACCCAGCAACATGCGCACGTGATCGTTCAAAAACCGCCCTTTCGGGTCCGCCGTATGGCGTAAGACCCGAAAATTCTTGACGCGGATAGAGCGCTGTGACATCGTCCGTATCCAAAAAATGCATTTTTCCCCAGTGTGGTCGGGCCTTGTAGCGTCGCAATATCGCGTCCACGTCACGCAAATAGTCCCAATAGTCCACACCAGGCTGGCCGGATACCGATAGGGTAATACTGTCCTGTTGGTAAAACGGGCTGATCCACGCTGGATCCCCCGCAGTAAAGCGGTATTCAATGGTAAACAAGCAATGGGTGTGTTTCTTCAACATCAAGTCGCGCACCGCACGCACAGCCTCTTTGCCGTGTTGTACCGGTACGGCGTATTCCAGTTCATGGAAGTTGGGGATGTATTCAATGGGGTAAATATCGCTGGAATAGGCAATTAATGGCCGACTATCACGCTGGCCGGCATGGTTCCGCTGCTGGGTCCTGCGTTTTCGATTGCCATGCTGGGGACGATTGAATCGCTGCTGTCTGCCGTCCTCGCCGACAGCATGGCCGGGCTGACGCATGACTCCAGCCAAGAACTGATCGGCCAGGGCGGCATCAACCCGATCGCCGGTATTACCCACAGTCTCACGCTGATAGCCACCCTGCTGTTTTTGGTACCACTGGCCGGGCAAATTCCCCTGGGAGCGCTGGCAGCCATCTTGTTCGTGGTGGCCTACAACATGAGGGACCTGCACCATTTTTTGCTCATCGCGCGAAGCGCCTCGCGTCCGGAATCTTTTGTCGGCAGTGATCGCGGTCACAAAAGTTTCATGCAAGGCACCTAGCATCCGCTCGGCTTTACAAATACGCCATCCTCATCACCCGAAACAACCCTTCCCGGAGCATAGCCAGCATGATCAGCAAACGAGTTTTTTCATCCTCTATTGTGTTAAGCGCCCTGCTGACACTCAGCGCTTGCGGTGGAGGTAGCACCACTATCGACCTCCAAGCCACTGCCACCGATTTTTCAGCAAAAGTCAGCAGCAGTCTGTCTGCATTGACCAGCAGCGCTGGCCTCAAATCTCAGGCTTTGTTGGACCTCTTCGATGAGAAGTTTTTGGACGGCGGGTACACCAAGGCTGCTTTGGTAGATTTGCTCGGCACCAACTCGACGACGCTGGGGACCAACCCGGAATTGTCTTTGTTTCCCATGGCAACGGTCTCCAACGCCAAAGTGTCGTGCGGTGACACCAACATTTGCACCCTGAGCGGCACCATCACCAATTCAGATGCCGACACCACCTCTGTCGACTTCAGCACCAAAGTCCTCGTCAATACGCGCGGCGTATTTTTCTACGGTGATCAGTCGTTGACCACCACGCTGTAACTAACAACAATCGGACTCAAAAAGGTATTTCCCATGCGTAATAAATTCGCCCTTCGCCAGACTACCGTTGCGGTAGCTTCTTTGATCGGTTTCATCTCTGTTGCCACCGTGCAAGTCGCATCAGCGGCTGAAAAAGCCAATGCAAAACCTGCAGGCACCTATGTAACCGGCGACTTTCACAACCACTCGACTTGTTCGGACGGTTCACTTTCAATGCAAAAGCTGATAGACAAGTCAGTGAAAACCTTCGGTCTGGACTGGTATGTACAGGCTGACCATGGCGGCAGCAGCGCCAGAAACTGTACCTTGAGAGAAGACCCGTTTGAACCGGTTCCTTCCGCATTAGGACTAACCAACAGCACGACCGGTCCGTTCCCGCCCGCCACTTACCCCACTGGCGGTCAGCCCGCATCGACGCTGAAAGGCCCTAACCAATCTTGGGAGTCCACTCTCCCTGGCGGCCGTGCAGCCATCAAAGGCGATGGCACTGCCGTGCCTAAGCGCATGTGGGTCTGGCAGGAGATTCAAGAATTCCAGTACAAGGTCACTGAAGACGAGAGCCGCGCACGCCAGAAACCCATCTGGATGGGTTTGGAGCAAAACGCACCCGGTCACGAACACGTTTCCATGGGCGTACTGCAGGGTCAGCGTCCTTGGCCTCAATCGGGCGTGTCAGGCAATGCCAACCTGCAGGCCCAGTACGAGTACTGTTTTGACCGCTCCGACACAGACACCAGCCGGGGTGCAGAGAACCAGTGGGATTGCTCTGTGGCCGGAACCACCAGCACGGATGCTCTGAGCACCACTGCACGCAAAATCACGGGTAACAACTCAGCAACAACGCTTGACCTCGGACACCGCAAGACGATTGAGGGCCTAAAGTGGTTGAAAGAAAAAGCGCCCACCACGAGTTACTTTGTTCCTGCCCACTTGGAGCGCGCTGGGGTTTACCTTGCGAACAACAACAGGGGCTACAACATCGAGCATTTGCGTAACTTCAACAACACAGCGCCTGACATTGCTTTCGGTTTTGAGTCCATGCCCGGTCACCAGGCATCTGAAAACCGAGGTGAATACGCACCCAACCGGGGTGCTTCTTTGTCCAACCCAACGGGTGGTTTTGACAGCGTAGGTCTCGGTACCTATGGCGGCACGGGCATTTACGCTGCCAAAATTGGCGGCGTGTGGGACGCCCTCTTGGGTGAAGGCCGCAAGTGGTGGTTCTTCGCCAGCTCCGACTACCATAACCGCGGCTCCTTCGGTGCGGACCAGCGCGAGTCCGACCAAGACTTTTTCCCTGGCGAATACCAAAAAACTTATGTGATGGCTCGTAAGGGCACCAGCAACGTGTCGGCTGAAGCCATCATTGACGGCTTGCGTTCGGGCAACAGCTTTGCGGGCAGTGGCGACCTGATCGACCGTTTGGCTTTCGTTGCCTGTGCGGCCAACCCAGCCATTCCTCGCCCTGCTTTCAAAGCGCTAGTTGAAAAGGCTGCGGCCAACGCGGCACTTAAAAATGGTGAAGTTCGCATCAACGGTTGCGCAACCATGGGTGAAAAACTGGTGGTAGCGCCGGGCGCCGATGTGGTGGTGGCTATTGCGGTGCGCGACCCACAAGGCAAAAACTTCTCGCCTTACAGCTTCCCCAATCCTTCGCTCAAGCAAATCAACATCACCCAGCCCCTTGATATGCCAGTACTCGACCACATCGATGTCATTGGCGGCAACGTGACAGGCTTTGTGAGCCCCACAGATACTGCGAAATACGCAGGAATTGAAGGCACTGCTGCTGCCCTCAATACGTCTGCGGAAATCAAGAAACTGTTCAACAGCACCAACTGGACAGCCACTACCGATGGTTTGCGGGTCATGAGCTACCGCATTCCGGCGGTGAAGGTGTCGCAGTACGTTCGTTTGCGCGGCACCAACTTGCCGGCGGCCACGCCATTCGAAACTGATGCGAAGGGTAACCCCTTGAACGACTACGACTTGTCACCGTTTGATGACGCGGCCAAGGCTGAGGCCCAAAGACCAGGCAAGGTGGTTTGCGCTGATGCAGCGTGCCCAGCGCACATGCGGACAGTCAATGGCGTCAAGTATTCCAGCTTGGACGTGGCCGGATGGGCAGACCTGTGGTTCTACAGCAACCCGGTTTACATTGAGGTGACCAACTCAGTCAAGGTCGTAGGCGCCAAGTAAAGCTTGCAAGAGCGTAGTGCAAGTCCGGAGCCCGGACTTGCACACCCGGCCTCTGGCCGGGTTTTTTGTTTTTGAAGGTCTATGTGATAGCAGTCGAAAGTTCTATGACGCCCAAGGCGCAGGTGCCGATAACGGCGGGGCACGCTCAATCAGGACTCGCGATGCTGCTGATGTTTGCCTCTGGTGCAGGCGGATTGGTCTGGCAAATGGTCTGGACTGCGCAGTTCGGCCTGGCACTGGGTCACGAGATCGTCGCTGTACTTTCGGTTGTTGCAGCTTTCTTTGGTGGCATTTCGGCAGGCTCTTTCTTGCTGGCCCACCGGCTAGAACGCAGCCTTTACCCGGGCCGCTGGTATGCGGGTCTCGAGGCTTTAATTGCCACTTGGGCACTGCTGGTGGCGTGGGTGTCACCCCTTGTCTTAGCGCATCTGTCCCAATGGATTGGCGCTGAACCATCGCCACTTTGGCATTGGGCGCTGGCTTTTTTCGTTCCTTTATTTGCTTTGCTGCCTGCCACTTTGGCCATGGGCGCAACGCTGCCTGCGATGGAGCGTTTGCTGAGGCGGGAGCACAGCCAGCCGCTGGGCAGTGTGTACGCCGCCAACACGGCAGGCGCCATGGCGGGGCTCTTGCTTGCCGTGTTCTTCTTTGTTCCGAGTCTGGGACTGCTGGGCACCAGCCTGGTCTTTGCCGGGGTCAACGCAACCTGCGCCTTGCTGGCGTGGCAAATGTGGGGCGGGCAATTCAACCGTGATTCAAGCTTGCCCGAGGCTGCGCCCTATGTTGAGCCACACAGTGCTCAGGCGATGGATTCACCCACTCCCTTGGCTGCGCCGCAAGCGCTTGCGCTGCGCCTTTTCCTGACCGGACTGTTGGGCATCGGTTACGAGGTACTGGCAGTTCGCGTGATCAGCCAGGTGACTGAAAATACGGTTTATACCTACGCCATGCTGCTGGCGGTTTTCTTGATGGGCACGGCCTTGGGTGCCGTCCTCATCAAGCGCGCTGGAGTGACTTTGGCGGTCACTGCAGAGCGCATAGACCAAGCTATTGGCGCGCTGATTGTTTCCATTTTTGTGGGTGGGATCAGCCTGTGGTGGGCAGACCAAAGCTACGCGCTGCCATCACGCTGGTGGGGGCCGAGCGCAACCACGGCAAGTGCGGGCGAGTGGCTCGCAGGTATGGCCGCCCTGTTTTTGCCGTCCATGGCCATGGGTGCGCTGCTCACCTTGCTGTGTCGCCAGGCCCAGCAAATCCGTATGCCATTGGGCACGGCATTGGGCATCAATAATTTAGGCTCAGCGCTGGCGCCCGTCCTCGTCGGCCTGGTGCTGGTGCCCACTGCGGGTGCGCGCGCTGTGCTGTTCATTTTGATAGCCGGGTATTTGGCGCTCCGTTCTCTGC
>JAEMRG010000402.1 GCA_016463455.1 Rhodoferax sp. | reverse complement strand
AAAACCCAGCTCAGCGGCCTGATTGACGCCGAACGCACGCTGCGCCGTGTGGAGGGCATTGCCATCACCCGCCTGACCAGCGCCGACATCGTGCGCCATCCACTGGTAGCGCGCATTGTGGACGCCTACGACGCCGCCCGCGCGCAAGAGGAAATCGCCCTGGCGCTGGGCAGCGCGCCCACGCTGCCGGCGCCCGAAGTGGCGGCCCCCCGCACCGGCTTGCCCAAAACCCGGGCGCCACGCAGCAAAACCACCGTGTAAACCCGCTCTTTGACTGTGGACTCGCCCATGCTGCACGCCCTGACCCTGTCCCTTCAATGGGGCAAACTGCCCGACGCCGCACTGCATCGCGCAGCCTTGCCGCGCCACAAGGTGGCCCGCTGGCTGCGACACGCACTGGCCAGCGAAGCGCAAATCACGGTGCGCATCGTCGATGCGCCCGAGGGCCAAGCGCTCAACCGCGACTACCGTAAAAAAAACTACGCCACCAATGTTCTGACTTTTGACTACACGCTAGAACCCCTTGTCACCGCCGATCTGGTGCTCTGCGCGCCCGTGGTGGCAGAGGAAGCCAAAGACCAGGGCAAAACCCTAGAAGCCCACTATGCCCACCTCATCGTCCACGGCGCCCTGCACGCCCAGGGCTGGGACCACGCGCTCGACGAAGACGCGCAGGTGATGGAACTGCGCGAGGCCGAGATCCTGGCGCGGCTGGGGTTTGAGAATCCTTATGCCGGGCTGTCAGCCTAGGCACTGACCGCTGAGAGTGCCCGCTTGGGGATCAGCTGCGCGGGATGGGCAAAACCCAAGGCCGAAAAAAAGGTGATGACCTGGTTATCAAGAAATGCCTTTTGATATTGAAAAGCGTTGCTCTGGGTGACGTGCCAGCCAGCGGATGCGACGGCAGTAGGCAACAAAGCGGCTAGCGCGGCCTTGCAACCACCGCTGCCAGAACGGCCCGGCACCACGCCATCGACCCACCCTGGCTGGCAAGTGATGGATCAATGCCAACAAGCTGGCGTAGAGCATCAGCTTGCCAATGAAGACCATCCCACCGATCGACGCGGGCGCTACGCCGCTTAAGGCCAGTAGCGCGATGGAGGAACGCGGAGAGTCTGGGAAGATAGAAAAAAACACCATACTGACCGGGCCCCAGCTGCGCACCAGGGCCAAAGCTTGGGGCCCTTGCGCGCCAAGAAGCTGTTGGCTCAGCGTTTCGGCGGACGTCGTCAAGGTACCCAACGCCAAGGCCAATAAAAAAGCACTCATCGCCGAAGCCGCTGCAAACACCAGCACAATGATTTTTCCTTTTTTCGGCTGCAAAATGCACAAGGAAAGCACAAATATTTCTGCGGGCAACATGGGAAGAAACCCATCTAAAACCGAAAAAACTGCAAGAAAAAGAATGGTTCCCGGCTCTGTGCCATGGCGCAGCAGCGCGGTTTCAGCCCGTTCAAACAGGGGCCGCAGGATGGAAGGCAGATAGGGCATAAAGGTTAGCGTTTGATCATGATGGCCTCAGCCAATGCGGGGCTGAGCGGCTGATAAAGCGGAGCAAGCCGGATGTCCCAACATAAACCTCAGTCTTGCCCGCCGCTATGCCCCGCACGATCCGCCGGCACCACTCGCATCGGAATCGTCACCGGCCCATCGTTGACCAGCTCCACCTGCATATCTGCTGCAAACACGCCAGTTGCGACCTCGCTGTGTGCGCCGCGCGCCTGTTGCACAAAATAGTCGTACAGCATCCGGCCAA
>JAEMRG010000401.1 GCA_016463455.1 Rhodoferax sp. | reverse complement strand
CCGAAAAAGCGGCGCGGCTGCTGGACATCACGCTCACGCACCGGGGCCAAAGCGGTGGGCAGCCTATTCCCATGGCCGGTGTGCCCTTTCACGCAGTAGAGGGCTATTTGGCCAAGCTGATACGCCAGGGCGAATCGGTGGCGATTTGCGAGCAGGTGGGCGAAGTCAGCGGCAAGGGGCCGGTGGACCGCAAGGTGGTGCGCGTGGTGACGCCCGGCACGCTGACCGATGCCGAATTACTGAGCGACAAGTCCGAGTCCATGCTGATGGCCCTGCACCAAGGCCCGCGCAACCGCTGCGGCCTGGCCTGGCTGAGCGTGACCCAAGGCCTGGTGCACCTGGCCGAGTGCCAAACCGATGCGGTGGCCGACTGGGTGCAGCGCATCGGCCCGAGCGAACTGGCCTACAGCAGCGGGCTGACGCGCAGCTTGGAAGATCGGCTTAAGCAATTGCGCTTTCACAGCACTTTGTCGCTGACAGCGCGGCCCGAATGGCAATTTGATAGCGCGCTGGGCCAGCGCAAATTATTGGAAGTGCTGCAGGCGGCCAGCCTCGCTAGCTGGAACGCGCAAGAACTGCCCCTGGCCCATGCCGCCGCCGGTGCGCTGTTGGCCTATGCCGAACACACCCAGGGCCGGGCGCTGGCGCATATCAGCGGCCTGGAAGTGCAGCGCGATGGCGAGCGCATCGACCTGCCTGCCAGCACACGGCGCAATCTGGAACTCACCCAAACCCTGCGCGGCGAGGACGCGCCCACGCTGTTTTCCTTGCTCGATAGCTGCATGACGGGCATGGGCAGCCGGATGCTGAAGTCTTGGTTGCTAGGCCCCTTGCGCGAGCGCAGCCAGGCGCGTGCGCGCTTAGCTTCCATCAACGCGCTGCACCAGATGCAGGGCCAGGCGCAAGCGCTGGGGCCAGTGCTGCGCGGCCACATCAAAGGCAGTGCGGATGTGGAGCGCATAGCCGCCCGCCTGAGCCTGCGCCAGGTGCGCCCGCGTGAACTGCTCGGTCTGGTCAACACCTTGCATAAAAGCGGCTTGCTGGCCGATCATTTACAAGGGCAGCAAGGCTTGCTAGGCCGTATTGCGCATGACATGCTGGCGCCACCGGACTGCGCCCAACTGTTGCAAACGGCAATTGCGCCCGAGCCCGCTGCCATGGTGCGCGACGGCGGGGTGATCGCCAGCGGCTATGACTCAGACCTAGACGAGCTGCGCGCCATCCAAACCAATTGCGATGCGTTTTTGCTAGACCTGGAAGTGCGCGAACGCGCACGCACCGGCATTGCCAATTTGCGTGTGCAGTTCAACAAAGTGCATGGTTTTTATATCGAGGTCAGCCAAGGCCAAAGCAGCAAAGTGCCGGACGACTACCGGCGCCGCCAGACCCTAAAAAACGCCGAACGCTTTATCACGCCCGAACTCAAAGCCTTTGAAGACAAAGCCTTGAGCGCGCAGGAGCGCGCGCTGGCGCGAGAGAAGTTTTTGTTTGAACAACTGCTCGATCAGTTGCAAGCCTTTGTGCCCACGCTGACCCGCCTGGCGCGGGCGCTAGCGGCACTGGACGCGCTGTGCGCCCTGGCCGAGCGGGCCCAGACGCTGGGCTGGTGCGCGCCCGAGTTTGTGGAACACCCTTGCATCGAAATCCTGCAAGGCCGCCACCCGGTGGTGCAGGCGCGCTTGGCCGAACTAAGCAGCGGCAACTTCATCGCCAATGACACGCTACTAGGCCCACGCCAGCGCATGCAAATCATCAC
>JAEMRG010000400.1 GCA_016463455.1 Rhodoferax sp. | reverse complement strand
AGCACTGGGTGGCGCGGTATTTGGCAATGGTCTGCAACAGCGTCTCGGGGGTGTGACGCTCCAGCAGCACGGTGCTGGCGCCAAAACGCAAGGGGAAAGCCAGCAGACCGCCCAGCCCGAAGGTAAAAGCCACTGGCGGCGTACCGCAGACCACGTCATCGGCGTCCATCTGCAGCACATGGCGTGGAAACAAGTCGCACATGGCCAGTACATCGCGGTGGAAATGCATGGTGCCTTTGGGTTGACCGGTGGTGCCACTGGTAAAGGCGATCAGGCACACATCGTCCCGGCTGCTGGGATGGGGCACCCAATCAGCGCTATGGGCTTGCATGCACGCTTCCAAGGCGTCTGCAGCATCGCTGCGAAACGCCAGTACTTGCTGCAAGAGCGGCTGGTATTGCGCGTGGCCCGGTGTTTGGCAAAACTGCAATTCCTCCAGTAGCGCTGCGTCGCACAAAGCGGCGCTGACCTGGGCTTTGGCAACGATGGTGGCCAGCTCGGTAGCGCGCAACATCGGCATGGTGGGCACCACCACCAAACCCGCTTGCAACGCGCCCAAGAAGCAGGCCGCCATCATGGGCGTGTTGGCGCCGCGCAGCAAGAGCCGATTGCCCGGCACCAGACCCATGTCTTGGGTCAGCACTTGCGCAATGCGATGGCAGTGGTCGCTCAGCTGGGCATAGGTCCAGGCTATTTCCACCGGCCCCGAAGGGCCTGGCGCCATACCGCGAATGGCAATGCGATGACCCCTGCCCTGTGCCACATGGCGGTCCACCAATTCAGCGCCGCAATTGAGGATGGCGGGGTAGTGCAGCTCGGGCAAATCCGCTTGAAATACCGGCCACGCATTTTTGGGCGGCAAGTGGTCGCGGGCGAAGGTGTCGGTATGGCTGCTGGGCGTTACAACATTCCAGTCTTGCATACGGATTACCCCTTGATCAGGTCGCGGCCAATAATGAGTTGCTGCACTTCGGTAGCGCCTTCGTAAATACGCAAGGCGCGAATCTCGCGGTACAAGGATTCAACAATGCAGCCTTTTTTTACACCCATGCCGCCGTGCATTTGCACCGCCATGTCGATAATGGTTTGCGCACTTTCGGTGGCATTCATCTTGGCCATGGCCGCTTCTCGGGTTACACGCTGACCCTGGTCGCGCAGCCAGGCGGCGCGGTAGGTCAGCAAGGCGGCGGCGTCCAGCAGCGTCGCCATGTCGGCCAGTTTGCTTTGCGTGATCTGAAAATCCGCCAGGCTTTGGCCAAACATCTTGCGCTGGCGCGCCCAGTCTACGGATGCATGCAGTGCCCGGCGCGCAAAGCCCAGCGAGGCCGCAGCGACCGAGGTGCGAAACACATCCAGCGTGGCCATCGCCACTTTGAAACCCTCACCCGCCTTGCCGATGCGCGCAGTTTCGGGCAGGCGCACGGCGTCAAAGCGCAGGGTGGCCAAAGGGTGCGGCGCCATCACGTCGATGCGCTCTTCAATCACTAAGCCAGGTGTGTCGGCGTCCACGATAAATGCCGAAATACCGCGCGCCCCCGGCGCCTCGCCGGTGCGGGCGAACACCACATAAAACCCGGCGATGCCGCCATTGGAAATCCAAGTCTTGCGGCCGTTCAGTTCGTAGCCTCCATCCACCATCGTGGCGCTGCATTGCATAGCAGCCACGTCGGAGCCCGCATCGGGCTCGCTCAGCGCAAACGCGGCCAGGCTTTGTCCGCGCACCACCCTGGGAAGGTAGGTGGTGCGCGGACAAAGCC
>JAEMRG010000399.1 GCA_016463455.1 Rhodoferax sp. | reverse complement strand
GGTGAACTGCATTAGCTCACTTCCCAAACGAATCCTTCAACCCCACCGCAAAATTGAACACCGGCTTGTCCACCGCGTGGTCCACTTGGTCGGCCGCAAAGTAGCCGTGGCGTTCAAACTGAAACTTCTCGTCCGGCTGCGCGTTGGCTAGGGCTGGCTCCACGATGGCGGTGACGGTTTTGAGGCTGTCGGGGTTGAGGCTTTCCAAATAGTCTTTGCCGCCGGCGTCGGGCTGCGGGTCTAGAAAGAGGCGGTCGTACATACGTACCTCGGCGGCCAGACCGTCGTGGGCGCTGACCCAGGTGATGACGCCCTTGACCTTCACGCTGGACGAGCCCGGCGTGCCGCTTTTGGTGTCGGGGATCAGGGTGGCGTGCACTTCGGTAACGCGGCCGCTGGCGTCTTTGGCCGCGCCGGTGCACTCGATGATGTAGCCGTATTTCAGCCGCACTTTGTTGCCGAGGAAGAGCCTAAAAAATCCTTGCGGCGGCGCCTCTTCATAGTCGCTGCGCTCGATCCAGACTTCGCGGCCTATGACAAAGTTACGCTGGCCGCGCTCGGGGTGGTGCGGATGCACCGGCGCGCTGCAGGCGTCCAGGGTGCCCGCGCCCATCACCTCGTCCCAATTGGTCAGCACCAGCTTGACCGGGTCTAGCACGGCCATGGCGCGCGCGGCGCTGCCGTCTAGGGTTTCGCGCAAGCAGCCTTCTAGGGTGGAATAGTCGATCCAGCTATCGCTTTTAGTCACGCCAATGCGCTCGGCAAACAGTTGCAAGCTTTCGGGCGTGTAGCCGCGCCGGCGCAGGCCGACAATGGTTGGCATGCGCGGGTCGTCCCAGCCATTGACTTTATGTTCGTTCACCAGCGCAGCCAGTTTGCGTTTGCTGGTGATGACGTAGGTGAGGTTCAGGCGCGCAAATTCGTATTGCTGGGGCAGGGGCTGGGCCAGCAGGCCGCCTTCGGCCAGGCGCAGCAGCACCCAGTCGTAAAACGGGCGCTGGTCTTCAAACTCCAGCGTGCAGATGCTGTGGGTAATTTGCTCCAGCGCGTCTTCCAGCGGATGGGCGTAGGTGTACATCGGGTAAATGCACCAGGTGTCGCCGGTGTTGTGGTGGGTGGCGCGGCGGATGCGATAAATGGCCGGGTCGCGCATATTGATATTGGGACTGGCCATGTCGATCTTGGCGCGCAGCACCATGGCGCCATCGGCATGCAGGCCATCGCGCATTTCGCGAAAGCGGGCCAGGTTCTCAGCGGGCGTGCGGCCGCGAAACGGGCTGTTAACCCCGGGCTTGCCAAAGTCGCCCCGGTTGGCGCGCATTACTTCGGGGCTTTGTTCGTCCACATAGGCGTGGCCGGCTTCGATCAAATACTCGGCGGCGCGGTACATAAACCCAAAATAGTCGCTGGCCTGGAAAAGGTGCGATGTGCCGTTGGCATCCCAGCCAAAGCCCAGCCAGCGCACCGCGTCCAGGATGGAATCGACGTACTCGGTGTCTTCTTTTTCCGGGTTGGTGTCGTCAAAGCGCATGTGGCACACGCCGCCATAGTCGCGCGCCAGCCCAAAGTTCAGGCAAATACTTTTGGCGTGGCCCACGTGCAGGTAGCCGTTGGGCTCGGGCGGAAAGCGGGTACGTATGCGGGCCGGGTCCGGCGCGCCAGCGCCGTGGTGGGCCGCATCGCCCGGGCTACCCCCCCATTGGCGGCTGGCATAGGTGCCCCGCGCAAGGTCTGCGTCGATGATCTGGCGCAGAAAGTTAC
>JAEMRG010000398.1 GCA_016463455.1 Rhodoferax sp. | reverse complement strand
GCTTGCCGCCCGGGCGCAGCACGCGGCACATCTCTGCGAGCGCCAGGTCTTTGTGGGTCATATTGCGCAAGCCAAAGGCCACACTCACCAGGTCGAAATAGCCATCGGCAAAGGGCAGGCACTCGGCGTCGCAGACCACCGTGGGCAGCAGCACGCCGGCTTCGAGCAGGCGGTTGCGCCCGGTGCTGAGCATGGCGTGGTTGATGTCGGTATGCACCACCTGCCCGCGTTTGCCCACTTTGCCGGCAAAGGCCAGCGCCAGGTCACCCGTGCCGCCGGCGATGTCCAAGGCTTTGTCGCCTTCCTGCAAGTTGGCCACCAGCACGGTGTAGGCCTTCCAGGCGCGGTGCAGGCCACCGGACATCAGGTCGTTCATGACATCGTATTTCGAGGCCACCGAATCAAAAACGCCACGCACCCGGCGCGCTTTTTCCGCCTCGTCCACCGACTGAAATCCAAAATGCGTGGTGCTCATCGTGATTTTCCTATTCAATGGCTGGCGCAGCCATGGGCAGCAGCCAGCGGCATCGGCCCGTCACGTTCGCGCCCGGCCTCTTGCAAGCGTTTTTCATAATCGCCCCACAAGCGTTCCTGCTCTGCGCCCAGGAAATACAAATAGTCCCAGGAAAAAATACCGGTGTCGTGGCCATCGGAAAAGCGCGGTTGCACTGCATAGTTACCCACCGGGTCTAAGGCGTCCAGGTCCACCAGCCGTTTGCCGGTCTGCAGCACCTCTTGCCCGGGCCCGTGGCCTTGCACTTCGGCTGATGGGGAATAAATCCGCATCAACTCAAAAGGAATGCGAAAGTCGGCACCATCTGAAAAACTGATTTGCAAAACGCGCGACTGGCTATGCACCGTCAGGTCTTGCGGGGTAGGGGAATGTTTGCTCAGGCCGGCCATAGCTTTCAAATCAAGTGTTATCACAGCGAGCCAAGGGCAGGCCCCGCTAGAACGCAACTGTAACCGCCTACACCAGTACCCGCTCTATGCCCCCGGCATTGGCCTTTTGCACATAGGCGGGCAGCCATTGCTCACCCAGGATCAGGCGGGCCATCTCGACCACGATGTAATCGGCTTCCAGCAATCCGTTATTCAGGTCATTTCCGTAGCGGCTCAGGCCTTGCAGGCAACTGGGGCAGCTGGTCAGGATTTTGGTCGGCCCCGCTGCAGCCAGGCCCTGGTCCGCTTGAAGCGCTGCCAGATCGTCCGCGCCTTGGCGCAGCTCTTCTTCTTTGCGAAAGCGAATTTGCGTGGATATATCGGGTCGGGTCACACCCAGGGTGCCCGACTCACCACAACAACGCTCACTTTTGAGCACGGTATCACCCACCAAGGCCTTGACGGTTTTCATCGGGTCTTGCAGCTTCATCGGGCTGTGACAGGGATCGTGGTACAGATAGCCTGCGCCCGCCACGCTGTTGGCAGTTCCGTCCGCCGCCAGTGCAGTGCCCAAGGTAATGCCCTTTTCCAGCAAATACTCATGGATGTCGATGATGCGGCAGCCCGGGAATATTTTGTCGAACTGGTAGCCTTGCAACTGGTCGTAGCAAGTGCCGCAACTGACCACCACAGTTTTGATGTCCAGGTAATTCAGGGTATTGGCCACGCGGTGAAACAGCACGCGGTTATCGGTGACGATTTTTTCCGCCTTGTCGGCCTGGCCGCTACCGCGCTGCGGGTAGCCGCAGCACAAATAACCCGGCGGCAGCACGGTTTGCACACCCGCATGCCAGAGCATGGCTTGCGTAGCCAAGCCCAC
>JAEMRG010000108.1:2338-6975 GCA_016463455.1 Rhodoferax sp. | reverse complement strand
AGGTTGATTATACGCGCTTATGCGACTTCAGCGCCGTCAACAGCAGCAATTTCGGTGCGCTCGACCAATTCGACCAATGCCATGGGCGCGTTGTCACCCACGCGAAAACCCATCTTCAAAATTCGGGTGTAGCCGCCGGGACGCGTCTTGAAACGTGGCCCGAGTACGTCGAATAATTTGCTCACGCTGTCGCGATCGCGTAGTCGGTCAAAGGCCAAGCGGCGGTTGGCTACTGTGGACTCTTTGGCCAGGGTAATCATGGGTTCGACCACGCGGCGCAATTCCTTGGCCTTGGGTACCGTGGTTTTAATGGCTTCGTGCGCGATGAGCGAATTCATCATGTTGCGCAGCATGGCCAAGCGGTGAGAGCTTGTCCGGTTGAGTTTGCGTAGTCCGTGTCCGTGGCGCATAGTAGATTTCCTTTTTTTGATTCGAAGGCAGCCGTATCAGGTACTGCCCGCAGCGCTGGCCTGTGTAGGCCTGCAAGCAAGCGAATTAACGCTTGTCCAGTGTGGCCGGTGGCCAGGCTTCGAGCTTCATGCCCAAAGTCAAACCGCGCGAAGCCAGAACTTCTTTAATTTCATTGAGTGACTTACGACCCAGGTTAGGCGTCTTGAGCAACTCGTTTTCGGTGCGCTGAATCAGGTCACCGATGTAGTAAATATTTTCTGCTTTCAGGCAGTTGGCCGAACGCACGGTGAGTTCGAGTTCGTCCACCGGACGCAGCAGGATTGGGTCAAACTTGGCCTCACGTCCTGCGCTAGGTGTACCAAAGCCGGGCAATTCATTGCCTTCGAGCTGGGCAAACACCGCCAGCTGCTCGACCAGGATGCGGGCCGATGAACGTACCGCATCTTCTGCGCTGACCGCGCCATTGGTCTCAATATCAACGACCAGCTTGTCCAAATCGGTACGCTGCTCGACACGGGCGCTTTCCACCACATAGCTCACGCGCTTGACAGGCGAGAACGAGGCATCCAGGATCATGCGACCGATGGACTTTGTAGGCTCATCGCCATGGCGGCGGACCGAGCCAGGAACATAGCCACGGCCTTTTTCGACCTTGATCTGCATGTCTAATTTGCCACCGGTGGACAAATGGGCGATGACGTGATCGGGGTTGATGATCTCGACGTCATGCGGCGTCTGGATGTCCGATGCAAGCACCACACCTTCGGCATCTTTGCGTAGGCTTAAGGTAACTTCATCGCGGTTGTGCAATTTAAATACCACGCCCTTGAGGTTCAAGAGGATGTTGACAACATCTTCCTGGATACCATCGATAGACGAGTATTCGTGCAAGACGCCGGCAATCGTCACTTCGGTCGCAGCAAAGCCAGGCATAGAGGACAGCAGCACCCGGCGCAAAGCATTGCCCAGGGTGTGGCCATAACCACGCTCAAAAGGCTCTAAGGCGACCTTGGCACGGTTCAGGCTGACTTGTTCAACGGTGATCGACTTGGGTTTCAACAAACTATTCTGCATTTCCACTTCCTCTCAATACCCCTGACTCGTTACATCAGTAAGGCTGGTGAAGCACCTACGCAGCAGCAACTGCCGCATAGGGACGTATATAAAAATAAACCTAATTAACGCGAATACAACTCAACAATGAGCGATTCGTTGATGTCGGCGCCGAACATATCGCGGTCCGGAACGCTCTTGAAAACGCCCTCGGCCTTCTCAGAATTGACATCCACCCAGGAAGGAAGACCCACCTGTTGAGCGAGCTGAAGTGCCTCGACCACACGGTTTTGCTTCTTGGATTTTTCACGCACGGCGAGCGAATCACCGGCCTTCACCATATAGGAAGGAATGTTGACCGATTGGCCATTCACCGTAACCGCCTTGTGCGAAACCAACTGGCGCGCTTCAGCGCGGGTGGAACCAAAGCCCATGCGGTAGACCACATTGTCCAGACGCGATTCGAGCAAGGACAAGAGGTTGGCACCAGTATTGCCTTTGCGGCGGTCCGCCTCTTCGAAGTAGCGGCGGAACTGACGCTCTAGCACACCGTACATGCGTTTGACTTTTTGCTTCTCGCGAAGCTGCAAACCATAGTCCGAAGTACGCGCACCCGATGTGCGGCCATGCTGACCCGGTTTGGAATCGAATTTAGCCTTGTCACCAATCGCGCGGCGGGCGCTCTTGAGAAACAAGTCTGTGCCTTCACGGCGTGAGAGTTTGGCCTTGGGGCCTAGATAGCGTGCCACTTGAACTTCCTTTTTTTGTCATCTGCCGCAATTGCTTGCGGGAGCTGTCAGCCGGAGCTGGCAGCGGTGGGCTTTGTTGAAAATTAGATACGACGGCGTTTCTGGGGACGGCAACCGTTGTGCGGTACCGGCGTCACATCCGCGATCATGTTGATGCGAATGCCCAGCGCTGCCAAAGCGCGCACCGACGACTCGCGACCGGGGCCAGGGCCCTTGATCTCGACATCGAGGTTCTTGATACCCTGCTCCAAAGCGGCGCGTCCGGCCACTTCGGAAGCCACCTGGGCAGCAAAAGGTGTCGATTTACGCGAACCCTTGAAGCCCTGGCCACCGGACGAAGCCCAGGACAAGGCATTACCTTGGCGGTCGGTGATGGTAATGATGGTGTTGTTGAACGAGGCGTGCACGTGTGCGATGCCATCGGCAACGTTCTTGCGAACCTTTTTGCGCACGCGTTGTGCCGCGCTATTGGTGGGAGCTTTTGCCATAGTGATCTCTTAGTGCGTCTTATTTTTTCAGGGATGCAGCAGCTTTACGCGGACCTTTGCGGGTACGGGCGTTGGTGCGTGTGCGCTGTCCGCGCATCGGCAAACCACGGCGATGGCGGAAGCCGCGGTAGCAGCCGATGTCCATCAAACGCTTGATGTTCATCGTGGTCTCTCGCCGCAAATCACCTTCGATGGTGAACTGGCCAATCGCATCGCGAATTTTTTCCAGATCACCGTCGGTGAGGTCTTTGATTTTCTTGGAATATGCAATGCCGCAGGCTTCGCAAATTTTGCGAGCGCGCGGACGTCCAATGCCGAAAATGGAGGTCAGTCCGATTTCCGCATGTTTGTGCGGCGGAATATTGATACCAGCGATACGTGCCATATTTTTCCTCTAGAACTCTAGCTATCAACCCTGGCGCTGCTTGTGACGCGGATCTGTACAGATCACACGCACCACGCCCTTGCGACGGATAATCTTGCAATTGCGGCAAATTTTCTTGACCGAGGCCGAGACTTTCATTTCTATTCTCCTAAAACTACCAAAGTGCCCTGACTTACGTCTTGGTCACTATTACCTGCCACAACCCGTAGTTGACAGCATCGCTGCCAACCGCATTTTTGATTTCAAGTCTTATTTAAGATGACTTGAAGCTCGCTTTTTTCAACAATGAGTCGTATTGCTGCGACATCAGGTAGTTTTGTACCTGGGCCATGAAATCCATGGTGACGACCACAATAATCAGCAATGACGTTCCGCCAAAGTAAAACGGCACGTTGTATTTCAAAATCAGAAACTCGGGCAGCAAACACACAAAGGTGATGTACACGGCACCAGCCAGCGTCAATCGCAGCAAAATCTTGTCGATGTATTTTGCGGTGTGGTCTCCGGGGCGGATGCCAGGAATGAATGCGCCGCTCTTTTTTAAGTTGTCCGCAGTCTCGCGGCTGTTAAACACCAATGCGGTGTAAAAGAAACAGAAAAATACAATAGCGCCGGCATACAGCATCACATACACCGGCTGGCCGGGGCTGAGCGTGCTGGCAATGTCTTTGAGCCAACTCATGGACTCGCCGCTGCTGAACCAGTTGGCAATCGTAGCCGGCAACAAAATAATCGAAGAGGCAAAAATCGGCGGGATGACGCCGGCCATATTGAGCTTGAGCGGAAGATGCGAAGATTGGCCGCCATACACTTTATTGCCCACCTGCCGGCGCGCGTAGTTCACCAAAATCTTGCGCTGTCCACGCTCGACGAACACCACGAAATAAGTTACCAGAACTACCAGCGCGACAATCACCAGGGCAATCGGAATACCCATGGCGCCGGTTCGCACCAACTCCAACAAGCCGCCAACCGCACTGGGCAGACCCGCAGCAATACCGCCAAAAATCAAAATAGAAATACCGTTGCCCAAGCCACGCTCGGTTATTTGTTCGCCCAGCCACATCAAGAACATCGTGCCGGAGGTCAAAGTCACCACCGCCGTAATACGAAAGCCCATGCCGGGGGTCACCACCAAGCCCGCGGACGACTCCAGCGCCAAGGCAATGCCCATGGACTGGAATAAAGCCAGGCCTAAAGTCCCATAGCGCGTGTACTGCGTAATCTTGCGGCGCCCGGCTTCGCCTTCTTTCTTCAGTTGCTCAAAAGTGGGCACCACATAGCCCAGCAATTGCATGATGATGGAAGCCGAAATGTAGGGCATGATGCCCAGCGCAAAAATAGTAAACCGTGATAAGGCACCACCGGAGAACATATTGAAAAGGCTCAATATGCCACCTTGCTGACCATTGAAAAGTTGCTGCAATTGATTCGGGTCGATACCCGGCACAGGAATATGCGCGCCCACCCGGTACACCACCAGGGCGAGCAACAAGAACACCAAGCGGCGACTCAAGTCGCCGTACTTGCCGTTCTTAGCTGTTTGCGCAG